>JABDLH010000213.1 GCA_013003145.1 Flavobacteriaceae bacterium
TTACAGACCCGTGCAAAGACTTTACCCTATTTTGCCTCGGACCCTTCTATACTGCTACAAACGGCAAAAGAATTGTTGTACCAGGATACCCTGCAGAATTCGGTTCGGCTACTGGGGATATCCGTCAGTAACCTGAATACGGAACAGGATCAGGAAGAAGAAAAAGAAGATACTATAGCGGTGCAATTACAATTTGAGTTCTGAATCAGAAGGCCGAAACACTCATTCCCCCATCCACGATAATGTTCTGCCCGGTAATATAAGAGGCTTTATCCATCGCCAGGAAAGCGATTACACTGGCCATCTCCTCGGGCTGCGCAACCCTCCTGAGAGGGGTGGTGGCAATCACGGGGTCCATCCGGTCTTTTTGCGTGAGAACTGCTTCTGTAAGAGGCGTAGCAGTGTACCAGGGAGAGATGGCGTTTACGCGTATCCCGTCTTGTGCCCATTCTACGGCAAGATTCCGGGTCTGCTGTAACAGCCCTGCCTTAGCCATACCATACGGACTCCCGGAATTCACGTCTACAGAGGCTGCAATTGAAGCCACGTTGACGATCGAAGGTTTTTTGCCTTTGAGTAATAGGGGGTACAGTAACCTGCTGAATTCGAATGGCGCAATAAGGTTTATCGCTAATATTTTGGAGAACTCTTCTTCCGTATAATCCAAAGCGGACTTACGAATATTGATCCCGGCATTATTAACCAGCACATCCAGTTTACCGTAATCCTGGGTTATCTTACGCACCAGCGCTTCACGATCTTCTGCAACAGAAACATCACTGACCATTCCCTGTACCTTGTATCCCTTCCCGCTTAATTCTTTTTCAAATGCGCGGATATCCATTTCCTTACGGGCAGTGAACAGGACCTCGGCTCCGAGTTCAAGGAACTCCGTGACCGCTGCCCTCCCGATGCCTTTACTACCACCGGTAACCAGTACAATCCTGTCCTTTAAATTCCACATAAGCTGTATACGGTATAAACTACTACTTAACCCTACTCGATCTCTGTCACTCTCAGCGTGTTCACCATTCCTTTGTCCTTGATCGGCATAGCGGCTAGGCTGATCATCATATCACCGCTTTCCAGGAATCCCTTGTCACAGGCGATCTGGTTCACATCTTCTATGGTCTCATCGGTTGACACGAACTTATCGTAATAGAAAGCTTTTACACCCCAGAGCAAATTCAGCTGGGTAAGGATGCGTTTGTTAGAGGTAAACACCAGTATATGTGCACTGGGTCTCCAGGCGGAAATCTGGAAGGCCGTATATCCACTGTTGGTCAGAGTGGTAATGGCTTTGGCCTTAGTTTCATTGGCCATAAGAGCGGCGTGGTAACAAACAGACTTGGTGATATATCGCTTCGTCCTGATGTGCGGCGGATCGTGGGGTACCTGGATAAATTCTGATCCTTCAACGCTCTGCAGTATGCTGGTCATTTTCTGGATCACCTGAACAGGATAATTTCCTACCGAGGTTTCCCCGGATAACATCACTGCATCGGCACCGTCCATAACGGAGTTGGCAACATCGTTGACCTCTGCCCTTGTCGGAGTCAGGCTGGTGATCATCGTTTCCATCATCTGGGTGGCGATGATTACCGGTATACGCGCTTTCTTGGCACGTAAGACCAGTTTTTTCTGGATCAGCGGCACTTCCTGTGCAGGAACTTCTACCCCCAGATCTCCTCTGGCTACCATCAGTCCGTCACAATAGGCCACGATCTTATCAATATTATCAACGGCTTCGGGCTTTTCAATTTTGGCAATGATAGGAATCTTCTCATCGGAATGCTCCTTGATGATGTTCTGCAGGTCTATCAGGTCCTGGCTGAACCGTACAAAAGAAAGAGCGATCCAGTCCACCTGCAGAGAGACGGCAAAAATAGCGTCCTTAACGTCTTTTTCGGTCAGGGCAGGCAGTGATATATTCGTATTGGGAAGGTTGACTCCTTTCTTGGATTTCAATGGCCCTCCCTGTATCACCTTGGCCTTAACCTGGTCTTTCTTATTGGTAGAGACTACTTCGAAGATCAATTTCCCGTCATCGAGAAGTATACGTTCCCCGGGGTTTACATCCTTGGGAAAGGTAGAATAATTCATATACACCTTCTCGGCATTTCCTTCAAAAGCCTTACCGGTATGAAAGCTGATCTCATCCCCGGGAGACACAACGACCTCCTCGGACATCACACCGACCCGTAATTTTGGGCCCTGCAAATCGGCAAGGATAGAGGTATAAGTCCCCATTTCCTCGTTAAGTTCACGGATCATGCGGATACGTTCCTTAACTCCATCATAATCTGCATGGGAAAAATTGATCCTGAACACATCAACCCCTGCTTCGATCATCTCTTTCAGCACCTCCTTTTTACTGGTTGCGGGTCCTAATGTTGCTACTATTTTTGTCTTTTTCTTAGTGGGCATTGTCCTAAAAGGTTAGATTTTTTCTTGATTTTAAATTTTCAGTGTTGACGGAATAGGCCGTGATCATCCCCGGTATTCTTTTAACCAGGGCCAGTCTATCCTCGTCCGAGGGTAACAGCTCTCCTTCAATTTTGATCAGGTAATCAACGTCACGGTATTCCGGTAACAGATGATGGGCTGTATAAGCGGGTTCGTTCCGGAACAGATCCTGGAATTCCAGGTTTTGCCGAACGCGGCTTTTATTAGAAATCAGCCTCCAATACTGGTCATGGGCTTCGTCTTTCCATTCAAAATACGGGAAAGCGATCGCCGTAGAAATATCCAGGTCTGAGGGAGTTCTTTTAAACCTAGTTTTCAAATGCTCGTTAAGGGCATAGACC
>JABDLH010000219.1 GCA_013003145.1 Flavobacteriaceae bacterium
TACCAACTGTCTTGAAAAAAGCTCTGTTCTTCGTTCTGATAACTTTCCTGATCTCTACCCATAGCTATGCCACTTGGTCTATCATTGCCGTGGACCGTAAAACCGGTGAAATAGGAATCGCAGGTGCTTCCTGTACTTTTGATGTTTCCGGGATAGCCTCCATAGTACCGGGGAAAGGAGCCATAGTAGTACAGGCCGCCAGCAACTATTTTGCCAGGATGAAAGGGGTAGAACTCATGAATGCGGGAGCTGGCCAACAAGAAATCCTGGATGCCATAATGGACGAGAAGTTTCAACCGGGAAACCAGCAATATGGTATTATACTATTGAGTGCTGACCAGCAACCGCTAGTCTATTCCGGTTCAGGGATTAAGGAATGGTATGGAGAAAAGGTGGGTATTGATTTAGCCGTAATGGGCAATATTCTACCCGGGAAAGAGGTGGTTGAAAAAGCCTTCGAAGCTTTTAATGCTCATGGGGACAAGTCCCTGGCAGAACGACTCATGTTCGCTTTAAGTGCCGGGGAGCAAGCCGGCGGTGATAAGAGATGTGGTAAGCAGTATGCCCGCTCCGCTTTCCTGATGATCTACGCACCGGGGGACGGAGCTATACATAAACTGGCCGTGCAGGGGATTGCCAAGGGAGGTAAACCTGCCGTCAGCTTATTGGCAGAACAATTTGATGCCTGCTACCGGCAGCAGGATGATAATTAATGCATTCTAGGCTGTAACAACTTATCTACATCTACCAACTATTTTTAGAAAGGGAGCCGTTTTTAATTCAAAAAAACTAATCTCCGTTCGCGATTAATAAGTTGCGACATCGGTACTTGCCCGTATAGATATATTTTTTGTTCAATTGGCCTCATCTCAACTAATTCATAATTATATGATTAACTTCAAATTAGTTGGGAAAATCATGGAGTAACCCTCCCCAAAATTAAATCTGTGGTACAGGAATGGAAGTAATTTTTATCGGTAGTACACTCATCATTTTATTGGTTACCGTATTGCCCTTATCGCGACACCCGCATTGGATTATCAGGAGTATGGATTTTCCCCGGTTGCAGATCGCTTTTCTTGCCGGGGCCTTGTTATTGTTATTGTTTTTCTTTGCGGAGCTGCATCAGACAATTTCCTGGATACTGATTGCGGTAACAGCAATATGCCTTGTACGGCAATTATGGTGGATACTACCCTACACTCCATTATGGCGAAAAGAAGTGTTGGCTGATGAGCATGGAAACCCCGGGGCCAACATCAGTTTTATCACCTCTAACGTACTTACCACGAACAGGAATGCAGATGCTCTTATAAAGCTGGTTGAAAAATATAAGCCGGATATCTTGGTGACACTGGAATCAGACCAGTGGTGGGAGGATCAGCTGAAGGTACTCGAGGAAGACATGCCGTACAGTGTTAAGTGCCCCCTGGACAATCTCTATGGAATGCATGTATATTCCAAGCTACCCCTGCACGACGCAAAAATCTCATTTTTAGTAGAAGATGATATTCCCTCGGTGCATGCCTGTGCCGAATTGCGTAATGGCCGAAAAATACAATTGCATCTGCTTCATCCCGCGCCTCCGAGCCCTACGGAGAATGAAGAATCTGCCGAACGGGATGCCGAATTGATCGTGGTGGCTAAAAGGGTGGTCACTTCTGACCAACCGGTGATCGTAACCGGTGACCTGAATGATGTCGCCTGGTCCTCTACTACGCGATTATTCAGAAAGATCAGCAGTTTGCTGGATCCCCGGGTTGGGCGTGGAATGTACAATACCTTTCATGCGCAGTACCGCTTATTGCGATGGCCACTGGACCATATATTTCACAGCCATCATTTTACGCTCAGACAGATTAAGCGCCTGCCTTCTATAGATTCTGATCATTTTCCACTTTATACGGCCCTGAGCTTTAGCCCTGCAAAGGGAGAACTACAGCAAGGCCTTGATGATGATTCCGAGGACCGTGAAAGAGCGGCAGATATTACCGAAGAAAAGGATGTCTCTAAGGAGGAAGTACCACAGCCTAAATAATAGTAACTTAAGATGCTATTTGAGGCTTGATTAGAGGGTAGAATTTTGGGAAAAATGACATCCCGCATAATTAGCGGAATGTCACAATTAAAACTAAATATATGAATGCTGGGAAAATCAGGAAAATATCGAATTACGTTATAATTGTTTTAAGCACCCTCTTAATTCTGACCAGCCTGGCGTCCCTGGTCCACGACATCCCAAGGTGGTATTTAAAGATCCTGGATTTCCCAAGGTTGCACCAATTTCTGCTAGGCCTCTTACTACTAATGGGTTTCGCCTTACTGAATAAAAAATGGAAGTTAGCTTCCCTCCTCTTAACGGCAGGACTGCTTTCCGCCATCTTTATCCATTTCAGTTTTATCTCGCCATACCTGCTGGGCGACAAAGTAGTTCCAGATGCGAATGGGTCTGAAGTAAATTCTGAGTCGACCGTTGGAATCCTGATCGCAAATGTGCTGATCACCAATAAGAAGTCAGGAAAATTTAAAGAACTCATAGGGAATACTGATCCTGATATGGTGCTCGCCATGGAGGTAGACCAGTGGTGGGTGGAAGAACTAAAATATTTAGAGAAGGATTATCCATATACTATGGAACATCCTCTCGATAATGCTTACGGGATGTCCTTATATTCCAAATATCCAATAACGGACACTGAAATCAGGTTTTTAAATCATAATAAAGTCCCTTCTTTCCACCTTAAGGTCAGCTTACCCTCCGGTAATAAGATCAACTTCCACGGAGTTCACCCGGTGGCGCCATTTCCCAGTGACAAGTATCCTGAAAATATTGGGGAGCAGGGCAATGAACAACAAAAAGAAGTGGAACTCTTAAGAGTAGGAGATATAGTTTCTGAAAATGAGCTTCCCAGTATAGTAGCAGGGGACTTTAATGATGTGGCATGGTCCAATACCTCCAGGATGTTCGGGCAAAATGGAAATCTCAAAGATGTAAGGATAGGACGTGGTTTATTAAACACTTTTAGCGCTGAATCCTGGTTCATGCGCTGGCCTCTGGACCATTTTTTCGTCACAGGTACTATAAAAGTAGCCAGCTTTAAACGCCTACCGGGAATTCATTCGGATCATTTCCCGCTATATGCGGAGTTTCTGATAGAATAAATCCGGGAAATCCTCTCCCTGGTATCATAGGCACGAGCTTGCTGATGATCAAATCAGGTAAAGGCTTCAGCTGCTTTAATCCTACATTAGGCTTGCATCACCGGGTGATACTTTGCTTTCATTAAAAAATACATGCAAGTTTAGCCTATGCTTAGTAGTTTTAGGCCCTGATCAGGACTTATTTGTACCATGACTGAAAAAGGAAAGCTAAAAGAAGTAGCAGCGGTATTCTTCAAATTGGGTTGTATCGCATTTGGTGGGCCGGCCGCTCATGTGGCCATGATGGAAGAAGAGATCGTGAACAAACGCAAATGGATGGGACGGCAGCACTTCCTGGACCTGATGGGGGCCACCAACCTCATCCCCGGGCCGAACTCGACCGAAATGACCATGCATTGCGGGCACGAACGTGCAGGGGTACCCGGGCTGTTCGTAGCCGGAGCCTGTTTTATCTTCCCCGCCGTAGTGATCACCGGGGTCTTTGCTTATTTATATGCAGAATACGGGCAATTACCTGCAGTGGAACCTTTTATTTTCGGGATAAAGCCCGCAGTGCTGGCCATTATCGCTGCCGCCATCCTGAAGCTGGGTAAGAAAGCACTAAAGGGATGGGAACTGGGAATCCTGGGACTAATGGTTTTAGCAGCCAGTCTCTTAGGGATGAACGAGATCCTGGCCTTATTAGGTGCCGGTGTTCTGGGTGCATTCTATTTCTACATCAGGAATCAGCCCCCAGCTAAATTACAGGCTGTTTTTCCTTTCTTCCTCCTACTAACCCCTGCAGCTGTTCTTAGCAATATAACCTCCCTGAAAGTATTCTGGACCTTTTTAAAAGTAGGCGCGGTCTTATATGGAAGCGGGTATGTGTTATTCGCCTACCTGGATGCGGAACTGGTAACCAGGGGCTGGCTTAGCCGGCAGCAGCTTATAGATGCGGTTGCGGTAGGGCAGTTCACCCCCGGTCCTGTTTTGTCTACCGCGACATTCGTCGGCTACCAGCTAACCGGGTTCTGGGGTGCTGTAGCCGCTACCTTAGGAATCTTCCTCCCTTCCTTTTTATTCGTACTTATCCTGAACCCGCTCGTCCCCAAAATGCGGCAATCCAAGTTATTAGGATATTTCCTGGACAGCGTGAACATCGCTGCGGTGGCCGTGATGGTGGCCGTGCTTTTTGTGATGGGCAGGGATACGCTGACCGACTGGAGGGCCATCGTTATTGCTTCCGTGAGCCTGGTATTAACCTTCGGGCTGAAAAAGGTGAATGCCATGTGGACGGTGATCGGCGGTGCTGTCCTGGGCTACCTGCTTTACCTCCTCTAGGTTTAAAAACAGGGGTGTCTGGGAGCTTATACCTCTTGATTTACTCGGATATAAAATCTGCTTTTCAAATATTTTACATCAAAACTTTGCGCACCAATTTTATTCATCGTAATATTGCAATGAAACAATAAAAGGAATCATGGGACTGGCCAAAACTGAAATATTTACCGAGCAGCAGAACGAGATCGCACTGATTGCCAAAGTCTTCGGGCACCCGGCAAGGGTGGCTATACTGCAGCACCTGTTTAAACAGGACTCCTGCGTTTGCGGAGACCTGGTTAATGTCATTGGCCTGGCACAACCTACCATTTCCCAGCACCTGAAAGAATTGAAACTCCTGGGGCTGATAAAAGGAAACGTAGAAGGCACCAGTGTCTGTTATTGTATCGATACCGAAGCGTGGACAGACATGAAGGGCATCATGATCAAGTTCCTGGACCAGGATCTCCCGGACACCGAATGTTGCTAAAAAATTTGATTCAATATATCGCATAATCGCAATAAACAAATAGATATGAGACTTTCTGAAATAAAAGACAAACTGACCCAATTGGAGCAGATCGCTTTCCAATTACCCAACGGGGAATTAGTACCCAGCCACTTTCACGTGACCGAAGTAGGAAAGGTCACTAAGCACTTTATCGACTGTGGCGGGACAGTTCGAAATGAAGAAGTGGTCAATTTCCAACTCTGGAACGCTGACGACTACGACCACCGCTTACACCCTGAAAAATTATTGCACATTATAGAGCTCTCTGAAAAGACTTTGGGTATAGGGGACCTGGATATTGAAGTTGAATACCAGGGAGATACTATCGGGAAGTTCGGGCTCGACTTTGACGGGACCAATTTCCTGCTGACCAGCAAACAGACAGACTGCCTGGCCAAGGATCAATGCGGTATCCCTTCCGAAAAATTAGAATTCGTCCCCGTAAATAAGAATGAAGAACCCTGCTGTTCCCCTGACGGGAACTGCTGTTAATATCAAAAAACAATAATACTGTTATGATCTCTACCCAAGCTACAGTTTACCCGGGAATTGCAGAAATTATTAAAGGACTGGACCCAAATACCGTCCCTGCCGAAAGGAAAGAAACCCTGCAGCCACTACTCGATTTTATCCAGGCTAAAGTTAAGGACGGTGCGGAGATCCGGCTCAATTTTATCTGCACCCATAATTCGCGCAGGAGTCATTTATCACAGGTATGGGCCCAGGCCATGGCTTACCATTTTGGCATAGCGAATGTACAATGTTACTCGGCCGGCACAGAAAGTACGGCCCTGTTCCCCATGGCAGCACAGACCTTGAGCGACTCAGGTTTTGAGATTCAAACCCTGTCAAAAACGGACAATCCAATCTACAGTATCAAGTTTGCGGATCGCGAGCACCCGGTGATCGGGTTTTCCAAAACCCTGGACCACGATTTTAACCCCAAATCCGGCTTTGCAGCCATCATGACCTGCTCCCAGGCCGATGCAGGCTGCCCTTTTATCGCAGGTGCAGAAGTTCGTATCCCGATCACCTACGAGGATCCAAAAGCTTTTGACAACACCCCCCAACAAGCAGAAAAATACCGGGAGCGAAGCCTGCAGATCGCCACCGAAATGTTTTACGTATTCTCCCAAATCCAATCCTGAACATGGCAGCAAAAAAACTGAGTTTTTTAGACCGCAACCTCACCTTGTGGATCTTCGTCGGAATGGCTGTGGGTGTAGG
>JABDLH010000264.1 GCA_013003145.1 Flavobacteriaceae bacterium
GGCTATCCCTATGAATTTACCAACCCTATTGCCGGTAAGACGGGTACTACCCAGAACAATAGTGACGGTTGGTTTATCGGTATGGTTCCCAACCTGGTTACAGGCGTATGGGTAGGGGGCGAGGAAAGGTCTGTTCATTTCAAGAGTATTACTTATGGACAGGGAGCATCCATGGCTTTACCGATATGGGCATTGTATATGAAGAAGAACTACGAGGAAGAGGAATTGGCAATTTCCAAAGAGGAGTTCACCGAACCCGAAGATCTTTCAATCAGAGTGGACTGCGATAAGCTTCCCGAAGAGACCGAAATAGAGGCGGACCTGGAGGATGATATGGACGACCTGGACTTTTAAACTATACGCTTTCAACATTCCTGTCTGCAGAGCGGTTTCATTTAATTAGGTGAGGTTGATCTAAGGCTATTACACCATAAAATCTTATTTTAGTACCCTAAGCGTGCCCGTATATTAGGGTGAATACAGACTAGCAGATATGATTAAAAAAACAGTAGCTGACGTAAGTGCGGCCCTACAGGGAGTTGAAGACGGGATGACTATCATGCTCGGCGGTTTTGGCTTGTGCGGCATCCCCGAAAACGCGATCTCTGAACTGGTCAGGCTGGGCGTAAAAGATCTTACATGCATCAGTAATAATGCAGGAGTAGACGATTTTGGCCTTGGGTTGCTTTTACATAAGCGGCAGATCAATAAGATGATCTCTTCCTACGTAGGGGAGAACGAGGAATTTGAAAGGCAGATGCTCAGCGGGGAATTGGAAGTGGAACTCACCCCCCAGGGGACATTGGCAGAGAAATGCAGGGCTGCCCAGGCAGGCTTCCCGGCATTCTACACTCCTGCCGGTTATGGCACGGAAGTTTCCATGGGAAAAGAGACCAGGGAGTTCAATGGAAAAATGTACGTATTGGAAGAGGCTTTTAAGGCCGACTTTTCACTGGTAAAGGCCTGGAAAGGGGATGAAGCCGGCAACCTGATCTTTAAAGGGACTGCCCGTAATTTTAACCCCAGCATGTGCGGGGCGGCTAAGATCACCGTGGCCGAGGTTGAAGAATTAGTGCCCGCCGGGGAGCTGGACCCTAACGAAATCCATATTCCCGGGATCTTCGTCAGCCGAATTTTCCAAGGGAAGGATTACGAAAAGAGAATAGAACAACGCACAGTAAGAAAAAGAAACTAATGCTGGATAAGAACGGAATAGCAAAGCGAATAGCCAAGGAAGTAAAAGACGGCTATTATGTCAACCTGGGAATAGGGATACCTACCCTTGTCGCCAATTTTGTCCGCGACGATATCAGTGTTGAGTTCCAGAGTGAGAATGGCGTACTGGGCATGGGACCATTTCCATTTGAAGGAGAAGAAGATGCTGACATCATCAATGCCGGGAAACAGACTATAACCACGCTCCCGGGAGCTTCATTTTTTGACTCGGCCCTGAGCTTTGGAATGATCAGGGGGCAGCACGTAGATCTCACTATCCTTGGCGCTATGGAGGTTGCAGAAAACGGGGATATTGCGAATTGGAAGATTCCCGGAAAGATGGTCAAAGGAATGGGAGGGGCTATGGATCTTGTCGCTTCGGCGGAAAATATCATAGTTGCCATGATGCATACCAACAGGGCAGGTGAATCCAAGCTGCTGAAACGATGTACTCTGCCATTGACAGGGGTGCAATGTGTAAAGAAGATAGTGACCAACTTGGCGGTTCTTGAAGTTACCGAAGATGGGTTCAGGCTTTTAGAAAGAGCACCTGGAGTGAGCGTGGAAGATATAAAGCAAGCAACAGAGGGTACACTTATTGTAGAAGGCGATATCCCCGAAATGCAGTTATAAGATACCGTTCATCGAAATTGATGACAAATTCACGATTTTAACACCCTTCAGCTTAACGGGCTTACAATAAAACCAAAACCCGATAGTTTAAGTTAATAGCTGATAATCCCAGATCTTAACCTAAACCTATCGCCTATGGAACATCAAAACCACCATGCCGAAGAAGAAATTCAAGTGTATCGCAGCAACTTTTTAAGCGGGCTGCTGATGCTGGCCAAGAAATTATTCATGTTCTGAAGCAGAATATGATTTATTAGGAAAAGGAGTAGTACCCATGGTATTGCTCCTTTTTTTATTTTAGAGCTATTGATATGGCAGCAGCACTTACATACAGCAAATGTACTCCGGACCAGCTGGAATTGCTCAGCAGCATGTCCAGGGAAACTTTCCGGGAAGCTTTTGAAGCTCAGAATAAGCCCCAGGATTTTATCACCTACCTGGACAAGGCTTTTTCTATGGAAACCCTGGGGAAGGAATTAGAGCAAGCAGGCAGTAGTTTTTATTTCATTTACCGGGAAGATGAATTGGTAGCCTACATGAAATTAAATACAGGCAAGGCTCAAACAGACCTGCGCGAAGCAAAGGGGATGGAGTTGGAGCGCATTTATGTGTTAAAGGACTACCAGGGTCTTGGAATAGGTGCTGCAGTTCTTTCCCATGTCAAACAGCTAGCCAGGGAAGCGGGCAAGGAATACCTATGGTTAGGAGTCTGGGAAGAAAATAAGGATGCTATCCGGTTCTACGAGAAGCACGGTTTTGTTAAAAGTGGGATGCATCCCTATTACATAGGCAACGATCGACAAATGGACTGGGTGATGAAGACAGATTTACGTAATTTGAACTCTCAATAATTCACATGAAGATTATCAAGACACTAATACTCCCACTTTTGCTGGGGTTCTCCGGGCTCATAAGTGCCCAGACGTATTTTCCAGGGAATGACAAGCCCTGGGAACAAAAAGGACCGGCGGAAGTGGCTATAGACGCAGACGCATTAGAGAAAGCGGTTTCTTTTGCCGAGAATAATGAATACAGCGGGTCTCGGGATCTGCGAATGGCAATATTAAAAGGATTCGAGAGGGAGCCATACCACGAGATCCTGGGGCCCACCAAGAAAAGAGGAGGTCCGGCCGGGATGATACTTAAGGATGGTTACCTGGTCAGGCAGTGGGGAGATACAGAACGAGTGGATATGACCTTCAGCGTCACTAAAAGTTTCTTATCCACCGTGGCAGGGCTGGCGGTAGACCATGGACTTATAAAACAAACATCAGATAGGGTGTCTGCCTATATCTGGGACGGCACTTTTGAAGGGTCTCATAATGACAAGGTGCAATGGAGCCACCTGCTACAGCAGAATTCGGACTGGTCCGGCCAATTGTGGGGATTATATGACTGGGCGGACAGACCACCGAGGGAAGGTGGGATCGATGAGTGGAAGAATAGGGCACTGAATCCGCCGGGCACGGTAATGGAATATAATGACGTACGTGTTAACGTCCTGGCCTATGCTTTGACACATACCTGGCGCCAACCCCTTCCTACTGTTCTCAAGGAAAGGATCATGGATCCGATCGGGGCCTCTACCACCTGGAGGTGGTTTGGTTATGACCATGCCTGGACAGAGATAGACGGTTATAAGATGAAATCG
>JABDLH010000271.1 GCA_013003145.1 Flavobacteriaceae bacterium
ATCAGATGATCGCTTGCCGTTATGCCCGCTTTACCCAATCTAAAAGTAATATCACATCAGGGGGATTGGGAACCATGGGCTTTGCACTCCCGGCAGCCATAGGGGCTAAAATGGGGGCAGAAGATCGAGAAGTTGTAGCCATCATAGGAGATGGCGGGTACCAGATGAATATACAGGAGCTGGCAACGATCTTCCAGAACAAGACCGCCGTAAAAATAGTAGTGCTCAACAATGAGCACCTGGGTATGGTTCGCCAGTGGCAGGAGTTATTCTTTGAAAAACGGTATGCATCCACAGTGATGACCAACCCTGATTTTGTAAAAATTGCAGAAGGATATCACCTGAAAGCCAGGAGGGTAGAAGAAAGGTCAGATCTGCAGGAGGCAGTTACGGAAATGATACAGTCCAAAGAGCCGTATTTCCTGGAGGTAAGAGTAGAAAAAGAAGATAATGTCTTCCCGATGATCCCTTCGGGCGCATCAGTTTCGGACATTCGATTAAAATAACACAGTATGGAAAAAAAATGGTTTACCATTTCAGTATATTCTGAGAACAACGTGGGACTCCTGAACAGGATTTCCGGAATTTTCCTGAAGAGACACATTAACATTGAAAGCCTAAATGTCTCAAAATCAGAGATAGAAGGGGTGTCTAAGTTTACCGTAGTGGTCTTCACTACGGAAGACTGGACGCGTAAGATCGTTATGCAAATTGAGAAACAGATCGAGGTGATCAAGGCTTTTTACCATACCGATGAAGAAACCATCTACCAGGAATCGGCGCTCTTTAAGATTGCGTCACATTTATTGTTCGATGAACGGCAGATACAGAATATCATCAAGGATAATCATTCCCAGATCGTAACGGTATCCAGGGACTTTTTCGTGCTGGCTAAAACCGGGAAACGGGAAGAGATAGAAGAAATGTATAAGCAGCTTAAGCCTTACGGTATCATGCAATTTGTGAGGTCCGGGCGAATCACGGTGACCAAGGCAGAGATGAAGATCTCCTCCTTCCTGGCCGCCATGGAAGAAAAATAATCAAACCAATATTTATCAAATAATCATTATAACAAATGGCAAATTATTTCAATACACTTTCCTTACGTGAACAACTAATGCAACTGGGTAAATGCCGGTTTATGGAGTCGAGCGAGTTTTCGGATGGTGTATCCGCATTAAAAGGTAAAAAAATAGTGATCATAGGCTGTGGGGCACAAGGGCTCAACCAGGGACTTAACATGAGGGACTCTGGTCTTGATGTGGGCTATACCCTAAGGGAGGCCGCAATCTCGGAAGAACGGCCATCTTACAAGAATGCCAAGGAAAATGGTTTTAAAGTGGGTACCTATAAAGAAATGATACCCACTGCGGACCTGGTGATCAATCTCACCCCGGATAAACAGCATACGGCAGTGATCAAAGCGGTAATGCCACAAATGAAAAATGGAGCCACGCTATCGTATTCCCACGGTTTTAATATAGTGGAAGAAGGCATGCAGGTGCGTAAGGATCTCACTGTGATCATGGTCGCTCCAAAAAGCCCGGGATCAGAAGTACGCGAAGAGTATAAGCGCGGATTCGGGGTTCCTACCCTGATCGCGGTTCACCCGGAGAATGATCCGGAGAATAAAGGGTTGGAGCAGGCCAAAGCATATGCCGTAGCTACGGGTGGTCATAAAGCAGGGGTACTGGAATCTTCATTTGTCGCCGAAGTAAAATCGGACCTTATGGGAGAACAGACGATTCTTTGCGGCCTTCTGCAGACGGGATCTATCCTTTGTTTTGATAAAATGATTGCAGAGGGAATAGAACCCGGCTATGCGTCCAAACTGATTCAGTATGGATGGGAGACCGTGACCGAAGGATTGAAGTACGGAGGGATTACAAATATGATGGATCGCTTATCCAACCCGGCGAAGATCAAAGCATTTGAACTGTCCGAAGAACTTAAGGAGATCATGAGGCCTTTGTTCAATAAACATATGGATGATATCATGAGTGGTCACTTCTCAAAAACGATGATGGAGGATTGGGCCAATGATGATAAAAACCTCCACGCATGGCGTGCAGCGACAGGAGAGACAGCTTTTGAAAAAACTCCCGCAGGAGATCACAAGATTTCCGAACAGGAATATTATGATCATGGTGTGTTAATGGTGGCCATGGTCAGGGCAGGGGTAGAGCTTGCTTACGAGGCGATGACAGAATCAGGTATCATCGGGGAATCGGCCTACTACGAATCCCTGCACGAAACTCCACTGATCGCTAATACCATAGCACGAAAAAAACTTTTTGAAATGAACCGGGTTATCTCGGATACTGCAGAATATGGTTGTTATCTTTTTGATCACGCCTGTAAACCGCTTTTAGCCGATTTTATGAAAAAAGTAGGCACCGATGTGATTGGGAAAGGATACGCCAGTGACAAAGGAAACGGGGTAGATAATGCAAAGCTTATTGCCGTTAATAAAGCTTTGAGAGAACACCCTGTTGAAATCGTGGGTGCAAGGCTAAGGGCATCAATGACGGCGATGAAACCCCTGGCTTAAAAATAACTCCATTAAACAACTAATAACATAACCATTTAATTATGGAACATACTATAAATCAGATTCCAGCGGCCTATGCCATTGATCATCCCATTCATCAGGAAAAATACCTGGTGAACGGCAAGCTAGAGCACTGGGATGGTGCATCTACAGAGGTGTATTCCTCTATTTCGTCTACTGAAAGATATGCCCCGACCTTGCTGGGTAGTATCCCTGATATGGGTGAACCAGAGGCTTTGGACGCATTACAGGGTGCCCTGGATGCTTTTGACCAGGGAAAGGGAGTCTGGCCTACTATGCGGGTGAAAGATCGAATTGAGTGCATGATGAAGTTTGTAAGCCAGATGGAATCTAAACGAGACGAGATCGTAAAACTATTGATGTGGGAGATCGGGAAGTCACTACCCGATTCAGAAAAGGAGTTTGACCGTACCGTGGAATATATCTATAACACCATTGAGGACTACCGGGAACTGGATAGGAATTCGGCTAAGTTCACTAAACACGATGGGGTGTATGCCCATATCAGGAGAGGGCCACTTGGGGTGGTTCTTTGCCTTGGACCTTATAACTATCCCCTTAATGAAACCTTTGCCTTGTTGATCCCGGCTATCATCATGGGAAATACGACCATTTTTAAGCCGGCAAAGCACGGAGTTTTATTGATCACGCCTTTGCTGGAGGCTTTTCAATCCAGTTTTCCAAAAGGAGTGGTTAATATTTTATTTGGAAGGGGAAGAGCAGTAGCAGCACCCATTATGAAAACCGGGAAAGTAGATGTACTCGCCCTGATCGGAAACAGTAAGTCAGCTAATGCGCTACAGGAACAACATCCGAAAAGTAACAGGCTTCGACTGGTACTGGGACTTGAAGCCAAGAACCCGGCTATTATCCTACCGGATGCCGACCTAGATCTTACCATAGATGAATGCATCGCGGGAACCCTGTCTTTTAACGGGCAGCGCTGTACTGCGCTGAAGATCGTATACGTTCACAAGGAGGTAAGAGAAGAATTCCTGGAACGCTTCGCGAAAAGGGTCGATGAGCTGAAATTCGGCAATCCCTGGGAAAAAGGTGTAAAATTAACCCCCTTACCGGAACCGGGAAAGCCGGATTATATACAGGAACTCATCGATGACGCCCTGGAAAAAGGCGCAGAGATCATCAATGAAAAAGGAGGGGAACGCAGTGAAAATTATATCTGGCCTGCCGTACTGTACCCCGTTACCAAAGATATGAGGGTATACCAAGAAGAACAATTTGGTCCGGTGATCCCGGTAATGTCTTTCCAGGATATCGAGGAGCCTTTGGATGATATGGCCGAGAGCAACTATGGGCAACAAGTGAGCCTGTTCGGGAAAGATGTCTATACCCTGGCCCCTTTAATAGATACACTGGTAAACCTTGTATGCAGGGTTAATTTGAACAGCTCTTGCCAAAGAGGACCTGATGTGTATCCTTTTACCGGGAGAAAAGATTCGGCACAATCCACGCTGAGTGTTCACGATGCTTTGCGATCCTTCTCTATCCGTACCTTCGTGGCCTTCAAGGACAACCCTTTAAATACAGAGACCGTAGAGCAACTATTAGAGACCAAGCTCTCTAATTTTATCAGCACAGATTATATCTTATAATATATCACCAAAAAATGATTGCAGGCCCTTTTCGATTCGGAAAGGGTTTTTTGTTTCTAGTAGCCCATATGTCCGATTTTAACCAGGGTTCAGCCCTTAAAACTGTATTTAGGGTAAAATACTACATAAATCTGGTAATCCAAGACAGCTGTTCACTCGTATCTACTGCTAATTTTGAATTCAAAACTCCTCTGTAGTAAGCTGAGGGAACATAGAAGCCCTAAAAATTATATAAATGAAACCGGATATATCGAGAAATAAAGCCCTCTTTGCCCTTGCCATGGGTGGTTTCGGGATAGGGCTTACAGAATTTGTAATCATGGGCATACTGCCCAACGTCGCCCAGGACCTTAATATCAGCATCGCCAAAGCAGGCCATTTTATTGCGGCCTATGCCCTTGGGGTGGTTGTAGGGGCACCTTTGCTCACTGCGGTTGCCGGGAAATGGGAAGCCCATAAGGTGATGCTCTACCTCATGCTGTGGTTTACGGTTTTTAATACACTGTCAGCCTTTGCCCCTAATTATGAGCTGTTGATGCTAAGCAGGTTCCTGTCTGGCCTTCCCCATGGTGCATTCTTTGGTATAGGTGCCGTGGTGGCGGCAAAATTGGCCAGGAAAGGTAAGGCGGCACAGGCAATTGCAACGATGTTCGCGGGGCTTACGGTCGCTAATGTACTGGGAGTTCCACTGGGTACATACCTTGGACAACAGATCCACTGGAGCTGGTCTTTCTTGCTGGCGGGTATCGTAGGATTACTAACGCTGTTCAGTGTATATTTCTGGATCCCGGCCCAGGAAAAGGCATCTACACAAGGATTTGGAAAAGATATCGGGATACTCGCTAAACCACAGGTCCTGGGCTTAATTCTTCTCACCACTATAGGAACCGGAGGCTTCTTTGCCTGGTACAGTTATATAGCTCCGCTTTTAACCAAAGTTTCGGGCTGGGAAGAGGAGATGGTGAGCTATGCAATGATCCTCGCCGGCTTAGGAATGGTGGCAGGGAACTTCCTCGGGGCTAAACTGGCAGAATGGTTTGCGCCTATGAAAGCAGTGGTAACCAGCCTGCTGCTGATGACCTTGGTACTAGTACTCAATAGTTTTATCGCTGTAGATCCTTATGCAGCGATAATTATGACCTTCGTCATCAGTATGGTGGCTTTTACGGTGGGAACTCCAGTGCAAATGGCCATAATCCAACAATCCAAGGGCTCAGAGATGCTGGGTTCTTCATTGAACCAGAGCGCTTTTAATATGGCAAATGCATCCGGGGCCTTTTTCGGTGGCTTACCCATCGCTATGGGGTACGATTTTACCAAGCCCGGTCTCGTCGGTGCCGGATTGGCAGGGGTAGGGGTGCTTATCGCTACAGTGCTCCTACTTCTGCAGCGTCGCCAGGTAAAGCATCGCAGAAGGAGACTGGCATTGCAGTCCTAGATCTGGGCTGCCAACCAATCTCCTACCTCTTTTGTTCCATGTGCTGTGCCTTTATCAGCGAGGTCCTCGGTAACCACGCCTTTTTCCAGGGCCTGGTTTACGGCATCCCTGATAGCGGTTGCTTCTTCTGTAAGTCCAAGATCATCGAACATCATAGCAGCAGAAAGTATAGTAGCCATGGGATTGGCAATATTTTTTCCTGCGGCCTGGGGATAGGAACCATGGATGGGTTCGTATAGCGATACCTTTTCTCCAACCGAAGCGGAAGGCATTAAT
The DNA here is from genome assembly GCA_013003145.1 of Flavobacteriaceae bacterium. Lineage (GTDB taxonomy): Bacteria > Bacteroidota > Bacteroidia > Flavobacteriales > Flavobacteriaceae > Zeaxanthinibacter. Next base: position 5,900 of record JABDLH010000271.1, read on the forward strand.
CCCATAGAACCTGAAATTACAGAAGCTTCATCGGTCAGGATATCGCCAAAGAGATTTTCAGTGATCAATACATCATAAGTATTGGGCCATTGTACCAAACGCATCGCCACCGCATCGACGAATTCATAACTGACGGTTACTTCTGGGTAATCCTTTTCCATGGCCTGTACCGTCTCTCTCCATAATCTTGAAGACTCTAATACATTGGCTTTATCGACACAGCAAAGTTTCTTATTCCTTCGCATGGCGAGTTCAAAACCTTTCTTGGCCAGGCGTTGTACTTCTTTCCGGGTATAAGTACAGGTGTCATAGGCTGTTTCCCCGTTATCTTCCCTGCCGCGTTTTCCAAAATAGATACCCCCGGTAAGTTCTCGAAGAAAGACGAGGTCTGTTCCCTCTATACGTTCCCTTTTCAGGGGTGATTTATCGACCAGGGAAGGAAAGGTGAAGGTAGGGCGTACATTGGCAAACAACCCCAGTTCCTGTCGCATTTTCAGAAGCCCCTGTTCCGGGCGTACTTTGGCAGAAGGATCATTATCAAACCTGGGGTGCCCGATGGCGCCGAAAAGGACGGCATCTGCATCCTGGCAAATCTTATGGGTTTCCGGGGGGTAGGGATCCCCGACCGCATCGATGGCTGCGGCACCCGTCAGGGCAGGAATCCATTTAATATTATGGTCAAACTTATTCGCTACTGCGTCGCAGACCTTGACGGCCTGGTCTATTACTTCCGGACCAATGCCGTCCCCGGCCAATAAGGCAATATTTAGGTTCATGTGTTGATATTTGATGATTAAAAAATATTCAGCATTTTCTCCGTGGCTTTTATAGCAGACACGGTCTGGTCAGAATCCAATCCCCTGGTCTTAAACTCCTTGCCCTTATGTTCCCAGGTAATAATGGTTTCACAAAGTGAATCGGAATTACTGCCCGGTGGTATTCGCACGGCGTAATCAGTCAGGGTAGGCAGCTCCATTTTCCGAGAAGAATACACCTTCCTCAAAGCGTTCATAAAGGCATCAAATTGCCCGTCTCCCTGGGCATTCTCCTCGTGAGAATCGCCGTCGATCTCCACAGCTACCGTAGTGGATGGTTTAAGGCCCTTGGAATGCGTAAGCACGTAAGACCTTACAAAGACCCGTTGTTGATAGGTGTTGCTGTCCAATACATCAGAAATAATGTAGGGAAGATCTTCCTTGGTTACTTTTTCTTTTTTATCTCCCAGTTCTATAATCCTCTGGGTCACTTTTTTGAGTTCTTCGTCATTCAGGGTGAGACCAAGTTCCTGCAGATTCTTTTGAATGTTGGCTTTTCCCGAGGTCTTACCAAGCGCATATTTCCGTTTCCGGCCGAATCTCTCCGGTAAAAGATCATTAAAGTAAAGGTTCTTTTTATTGTCTCCATCTGCATGTATACCAGCGGTTTGTGTAAATACATTGTCGCCAACGATAGGTTTATTGGCCGGGATACCAAAACCTGTAAAGGTAGACACCAGCTTACTGACTTTAAAAAGCGACGATTCTTTTACGTTGATCCGGTGATCGGGCATAAAGTCGTTCACAACGGCCACCACGCTGGCTAATGGAGCATTTCCTGCCCTTTCGCCCATGCCGTTCACGGTCAGGTGTAGTCCGTCACATCCGGCTCTAAGGGCTTCCATTACATTGGCGACACTCAGGTCATAATCATTATGGCCGTGAAAATCGATATGTAATTTCGGGTATTTCTTCCTGATGTCAGACAAAAAGGTATAGGTTTCCGAAGGGGTCAGGATTCCCAGTGTATCAGGCAGTAAAAGTCTTTTAATGGGCAGAGTGGCCAGGTAATCAATAAAACTATAGACATAGTCCGGAGAATTACGCATGCCATTGCTCCAGTCTTCCAGGTAAACATTGGTTTCTATCCCGTTCTTCTCTGCCTGGGCAACTACAGCAGCAATCTCGCTAAAATGTTGTTCGGGCGACTTTTTTAATTGATGGGTCAGGTGATTTAAGGAGCCTTTGGTCAACAGGTTCTGCACCCTGGCCCCGGCTTTGAGCATCCATTCAATAGAACTTCCGCCATCGACGAAGGTAAGCACCTCCACCCGGTCCAGGTAGCCCTTTTCTGCTGCCCATTGGGTAATCTGTGCTACGGACTGGAATTCCCCTTCCGAAACTCGGGCAGAGGCAACTTCGATACGATCTACCTTTAGTTCATCCAGCAACAGTTTGGCCAGCGTAAGTTTTTCCGAGGCCGAAAAGGAAACCCCTGAAGTCTGTTCTCCATCCCTAAGGGTGGTATCCATTATTTCTATGGTTCTCTTTTTCATTACATCACCGGGCTATGGGAATTTAGAAATGTATTATAATGGATTCTGGGCGTTGAATGCGGTAATGTCGTCCTCGAGATTTAAAAGGAAATCGATATCATCAAAACCGTTCAGCATATTGTCTTTCTTATACGGGTTGATATCAAAAGTTTCCTTAGCACCGGTAGCGAGGATGGTAATGCTTTGCTCCGGCAGATCGATCTTAATTTCAGCTTTCGGGTCTTTTTCAATCGCTTCAAAGATCTGTTGAAGGAAAGCGGCACTCACCTGTACGGGGAGAACACCCACGTTCAGGCAGTTGTTCCTGAAGATGTCTGCAAAGAAACTGGAAACCACGCAGCGAAAACCGTAGTCATAAACTGCCCATGCAGCGTGTTCCCGGGAGGAGCCGGATCCGAAATTCTTTCCGCCTATGAGAATCTTACCAGAATATATTGGGTTGTTCAGGACAAAATGTTCTTTTGGGCTATTGTCCGGGTGGTACCGCCAGTCGCGGAAAAGGTTGTCTCCAAATCCCTCCCGTTCTGTCGCTTTCAGGAAACGAGCTGGGATGATCTGGTCCGTATCGACATTTTCTATGGGTAGGGGTACTGCTGAGCTGGTGAGTACATCAAATTTATCGTAAGCCATTTTTGTGATCTTTTTGTTTAATTCTTCGACTTTATGCGGTGGCTAATTCCAGGAGCTCTCTCGGATCGGTCACCTTCCCCGTTACCGCAGCGGCTGCGGCCACCAGGGGGCTTGCTAGCAGGGTACGTGCACCAGGCCCTTGTCTGCCTTCAAAATTCCTGTTAGAAGTACTTACCGCGTATTTTCCGGCCGGGATCTTATCGTCGTTCATCGCAAGGCAAGCCGAACACCCGGGTTCCCTTAATTCAAACCCTGCTTCGATCAGTATATCTAATAAGCCTTCTTCCCTGATGGCAGCTTCTACCTTGTGAGACCCGGGTACCAGCCATGCGGTAACATGATCTGCTTTCTTCCGACCCTTCACAATCCCGGTAAAAGCCCTGAAATCCTCAATCCGGCCGTTGGTACAACTCCCGAGGAACACGAAGTCTATCGGTTTTCCGATCATAGATTCCCCTTCCTGGAAATCCATATAAGCCAATGATTTTGCATAGGTGGCTGCTCCACCCTCCACAGCATCAGCTGTTGGGATACCCATGGTAATACCGACACCCATCCCGGGATTGGTTCCGTAGGTGATCATCGGTTCTATATCTTCCCCGTTAAAGCTGACTTCCTTGTCAAATATGGCATCATCATCGGTCTTTAAGGTATCCCAGTATTCCATCGCGGTATCCCAGGCCTCTCCTTTCGGAGTATGCTCACGCCCTTTGATATATTCAAATGTCTTTTCATCCGGGGACATCATTCCGCCCCTGGCGCCCATTTCGATACTCAGGTTACAAACTGTCATTCTGCCCTCCATGGACATCTCGCGGAAAACTTCCCCGGCATACTCTACAAAGTAGCCGGTAGCCCCGGAGGTAGTTAGTCTCGATATAATGTATAGTGCTACATCTTTTGGCGTAACACCGGGATTCAATTTGCCGTGTACATTGATTCGCATCCGTTTGGGTTTGGGTTGCAGTATGCATTGGGTGGCAAGGACCATCTCTACCTCAGAAGTCCCAATACCAAACGCTATAGCGCCAAAAGCCCCGTGGGTAGACGTATGGGAATCTCCGCAAACAATAGTTGCGCCCGGAACGGTTATCCCGTTTTCCGGTCCAATGACATGAACGATCCCGTTCTTTTCATGCCCTAGTCCCCAGTAGGGTATACCGTGTTCCGCAGCATTCTGTTCCAGCATTTTCAACTGGTTGGCAGAAAGAGGATCTGCTACCGGTAAATGTTGATTCCTGGTGGGAGTATTATGATCTGCGGTTGCAAAGGTCCGCTCCGGGAAGCGAACTTTAATCCCACGATTTTTAAGCCCCAGGAAAGCCACCGGGCTGGTTACTTCATGAACCAGGTGCCGATCTATAAATAGTACTTGTGGCCCGTTTTCAATCTTTTTGATCACGTGGGCATCCCAGACTTTATCAAACAATGTTTTACTCATAATTGAAATAGCTTGTGATTAGCCAGTATTTAAGCCATCAAAAGTACTAAAGCATATTTACAGTCCCTTGAACCCGTGATTTCAAATTACGATGTTCAATGACCTTCAATAAGTTGTAAGTAATTGAATACGTGATAATTAAATCAGTTATTGAGGAAATTTTGACCATTGTCAAGACCTAAGCTTTCCACGAGAATACCGATGCAATTCTATCGGCAGCTCAAAATGTCAGCTGTTACAGTGTAAGGAATGACAATTCTTAGAATTTTTACCCCCTTTGGAATAATAGCGATATTTTGTCTAGCTGATGTAGGTCCAGATATCCTTATGCCGTGATAACCGGCTGTAGGCCACACGTACAGCAAGATTTTCCGGGGCTCCCAGCTCCGGGTCTTGCTTGAGTAATTGCTGCGCGTAGTAGCGGGCAGTTTGCAAGATATCCCTGTCCCTTACCACATCTGCGATCTTCAGGTTGAGCACACCACTTTGCTGGGTACCCATTAGATCCCCGGGCCCCCTTAATTTAAGGTCTACCTCGGCAATTTCAAACCCGTCATTGGTTCTGACCATGGTCTCCAGCCTGGTTTTTGCCTCTGATGACAATTTCTGCCCGGTCATCAGTATGCAATAACTCTGGTCTGCCCCCCGGCCTACACGGCCTCTTAACTGGTGTAACTGGGAAAGTCCGAAACGCTCTGCACTTTCAATGATCATTACCGAGGCGTTGGGAACATTAACCCCTACCTCGATCACTGTTGTAGCTACCATGATCTGGGTTTCCTTTTTAAGAAATCGTTCCATCTCGTAGTCCTTATCCTCGGCCTTCATCTGCCCGTGAACGATAGAGACCTGGTATTCCGGTTGGGGGAATTCGCGCACTACGCTTTCATACCCGTCCATAAGGTCCTTATAATCCAGGGCTTCAGATTCCTGGATAAGGGGGTATACGATGTATACCTGCCTTCCTTTTTGGATCTCATCCCGTATAAAACGGAACACCTTTAACCTATTGGCATCAAACCGGTGCACTGTCCTGATGGGTTTCCTGCCCGGGGGAAGTTCGTCGATCACAGAAATATCCAAATCCCCGTACAGACTCATGGCCAGGGTACGCGGGATCGGGGTGGCTGTCATAACTAATACGTGGGGAGGTAATTGGTTCTTATGCCATAATTTGGCGCGTTGTGCCACCCCAAAACGGTGCTGTTCATCAATGATGGCCAGCCCCAGGTTTTTAAACCGGACCTTATCCTCAAGCACGGCATGAGTTCCCACGAGTATATTTAAGCTGCCTTCTCTCAGTGCCTCGTGAAGGGGTTTACGATCTCTTTGCTTTACGGACCCTGTCAGTAGGGCTATCGTTACCCCCATATCTCCTAATAATTCTTTCAGCCCGTTGTAGTGCTGTACGGCCAGAATCTCTGTCGGGGCGACCAGGCAGGCCTGGTAATCGTTATCTATGGCCAGCAGCATAGCCATCAATGCCACAATGGTTTTTCCAGAACCAACATCCCCCTGGAGTAACCTGTTCATCTGGGCGTTGCTGCCAAGATCTGCCCGTATTTCCTTAATAACCCGCTGTTGTGCCCCGGTGAGCTGGAAGGGCAAATGTTCCTGGTAAAACCGGTTAAAATAGTCACCTACCTTTTCAAAAGGCATTCCTTTGATCTTCTGCTTCCGCATTTGTTTTTTAAAGAGCAGCTGCAGTTGTATGTAGAAAAATTCTTCAAACTTCAAACGGAACTGTGCTTTGGACAAAGCTTCCTGGTTCTTGGGAAAGTGTATATGGAACAAGGCCTTTGATTTGCTACTGAGGCGAAGCTCCTCGATTAATTTGTCAGGCAGGGTTTCAGCAAAAGCACCGGGTAATTCACTGAATAACTGCTGCTGAAGTTTATTCATTAAGCGGTTAGTGATCCCTTTCTTCTGCAGCTTTTCAGTAGAAGGATATACCGGTTGCATGGCAACACGGATGCCTTGTTGATGTTCCTGGGCCAATTCCATTTCAGGGTGGGGCATAGAGAATCGTCCATTAAAATATTGCAGCCGCCCGAAGATCACATAGGGTACGTTCAGTTTAAGGCTTTCGCGTATCCATTTATGACCCCTGAACCAAACTAATTCCATTTCCCCGGTCTGGTCGGCAAAGGTGGCCACTAATCTGCTACCCCTGGCC
>JABDLH010000024.1 GCA_013003145.1 Flavobacteriaceae bacterium
GATCAAGATCGGCCCATTTACCTATCCCTGCAACACGGGCAGATAAAACCACGGCTTTGGCGGTAATTCCTGCTTCAGAGGCGCCGGAGCGAATAAACTGGCTGGCCTGGGCAACACTTTCTCCATAGACCAGTTTGGGTGTAAGCTGCTCGTAAATTCCGACTTGTTCTAATACTTCTATTGCCGCTCTTCCGTAAGGGGCGGTGAGCGGGTTGGCTATGGCAATATGACGGATACCTGGATCCAAAAGTGCTTCCAGTGAGGGTTCTATCCCCGGTCGGTTAGTCCAGATGACTAAGGTGCCATATGCATAGACCCGTGGTTCACCGGCTAAAAGATCTAACTTTTCCAGTTCACGGGGGTAACGCATATCTGCTGAGACAAGTAAATCATAAGGGGCTCCTTCACGTATCTGTGCTGTCAGCTTTCCGGAGGAACCAATGATAACTTCACAGTCAATTCCCGATTCCCTGGAATAGGCTCTCACCAGGTCTTCCATCGCATACTGCATATTGGCAGCAGTGGCGATCCTCAGCTTCTGCTGCGGTTTCCGGCAGGCCGAGCACAACAATAGTAAGCAACAGAGTATTGGAAATATAGGCCGGGAATGCATATCGCTAATTTATAGAAATCCGGCAAGTTATAATGTTTTCATCGGGATTAAGCGATAGTCCGGAAGGTAAGGTTGATCCTGGGTTCGGTTATACGCTTGCTCGGGGGTAGTCGGTGCAACCAATGTTGCTGGGTGGTTCCTTTCATCAGCAGCAAGCTTCCCGGTTCCAGGAATACAGATACTTTTTCATGGGTTTCCCTATGTTTAAAGACAAAATTCCTACCTGCTCCAAAACTCATCGAGGCTATAGTGCCCTGCTTGCGCAATTCTTTTTCGTTGTCACTGTGCCACCCCATTCCTTCCACACCACTGTGGTAAAGGTTGAGTAAACAAGAATTAAATGTTGCCCCGCTTTCCAGTTCTGCGATTCGTTTTAATTCTTCTAACACCGGTATCCAGGGAAGGGCTTTTTTAGTAGTATGGCTGTAGGTATACGTAAAAGGTTCAGAGCCGTACCAGGCAACCTTTCTTTTAGTTACAATGCGCTTCCCAAACATTATTAGTTCATCGTGTTCCCAGCTTATCCCGCTCAGTAGGGCTTCCATGTATCGGGAAGCAGTACTTAAACTCATCAACGGACCGTGGTAATGCACCAGCCCATCAAAAGGTAAAAGGTTTTCAGATGATGTAAATGTCTTTTCTTGGTTCATATCAATCGTAATTACTCAGACAACCTGGAGGCTTCCCATCCTAATATAGCCGATTTGCGATTTACGCCCCAGCGATAACCTCCGAGTGCCCCGCTGGATTGAATAACCCGGTGGCAGGGAATGAGGAACCCTACAGGATTACTGCCTATGGCAGTTCCCACAGCCCTTGATGCCTTTGGCATCTCTATCTCCGCTGCGATCTGTCCGTATGTTTTTACTCTACCCTCCGGGATTCGCAACAGTGCCTGCCAGACTTTTAGTTGAAAGGGTGTTCCCTTTAAATGGAGCGCTAAGGGTTCTTCAGAGTTCGGATCTGCCTGGAAGCGCCTCAAAGCTTCCAGGTGGATGGGTTCCGCTTTCTTCTCGAGCATTGCCTTAGGAAAAGATCCTTGTAATTTGGCCAAGGCCTTCTCTTCATCTTCAGTGAACAATACCTGGCAGATTCCTTTATCGGTAGATGCAATCAGGACTTTCCCGAAAACAGAATCGTAGAACTCGTAATGTATTTCCAGGTTTAAACCGCCCTTCCTGTATTCTCCCGGTGTCATTCCTTCTATGTTCAGAAACAGATCGTGCAACCTGCCGGTACCCGAAAGCCCGGTCTTTTCCGCGGTGTCAAATAAGCTTAGTTTCTGTTCACCTAAAAGATTTTTGGCATATTCCAGGCTGAGGAATTGTATGAATTTCTTGGGACTCACTCCGGCCCAGTTGGTAAAGAGTCGCTGGAAGTGGGCAGGACTGAGGTGTACCTGTTCGGCAATGTCGTCCAGGGTTGGTTGTTCCCGGAAATGCTTCCTGATGTATTCAATTGCTTTTTCTATCCGTTGGTAATCCAGCACCTCTTGCTTTTCCATATTCTGATCTCTTTGGTTTACAAAGATATAGTGCAGAAGAAACAGAAAAAACCCGAATAATGCGGAATTATAATGTAGCGCAGGGAAAAAAAGTATTAAGGGAAACCCTAAAGGCAATAAGCTGCCGCTAGCTTTGGGCCAATCCTCGGTTATTTAGATCCCGGACCAATTCCCGGGCCTCGAGCTGGAGTTCTACCCTGTCCATAACGATCCTGGAAAGCTGTATGAGCATGGAGGATTCCTTACCGTTCAGTCTCCTGGGTTTGGCATCAATGATCACAAAGTTACCAAGACGGAATCGATCTCTGGTGATCAGCGGAGCAGCTGCATAGAACTGCAGGCCCAGTGCGCCGGTAACTAAGGGATTGGTCAAAGTCCTGGGATCCTTCCGTGCATTTTCGACAATGTAAACGTCGTCAGACAAAATAGCAGAGCTGCACAATCCCGGTTCTTTAGGAATTTCATCAATATCCAGGCCGTAGGAAGACTTAAACCAGATCCGGTCTGTATCCACTAAAGAAATTATTGCAATGGGTACGTCAAAGATCTTTACAGCGAGTGATGTGATCTCATCAAAGCTTCCATCCTGGGGTGTGTCCAGTATTTGGTATTTATGAAGATTTTCCAAACGTTTAATCTCTAACGAATTTTCCATATCTCAATATACGCAATTAGCGCCTTGTTTAGTTTTTTGGCTATTCGAAAATAAGCGCAAATTGAATAAATTTATCTGTAATTGGCGTAAAATCGTTAAAATCCGATATCTGCCTCATTGGGTTGGTATGCAAGGGATTGTCTGATCATTAAACAAATCGGCATAGCTGTTTAATAACACCGTGCTAAAGTTAAGTTAAACCGGGCATTTTAGAGTCGTTTGCCAGGGATGTTGTAGGCAGAAGTACCTGGAATATGGTAAAGTTTGATAGTACTTAAAATATAAAAGGTGGGCATTGTAGCCCACCTTAATCAGTATCTGATTTGTACTTGTTTTAATTGACCATGAAAAGAGCATTGGCAAAGAATAACTTTCCATTTTCCCAGAAACCGCGGAAGAGGGGGTTATCAGCCATATAGATTATGTTCCCGCTGCCCTTAGACTGTACGCCGAAGATCAGGGTGTTCTCCCTGTTCTTCTGAGCCTGGCTCCCTGCGAAGCCGGCGACAGGTTTGGTCTCTTTATCCATATATACTACAGTACCCTTATCCAGGTACTCAAAACGGTCATTACCGAGTTTCAGGGTATAGTAAGTGTCTCCGTAACCATAGGCCAGGGGATGGGTATTATCTACTTTGGTTTTGAAAATGGCACCTGTAATGGCGTTCTTAATAGATTCTCTTTCCTGTTCCCCGTGCGGCTGAACAATTTTCTCCGTACTGTCCGCCTCTATTTTCCTGGATTTGATAGAGAATCCGGATTGATCACTTAAAGCACCCATGGCATTCCCCATTGCGATCAGGTTGCCACCCTGGGAAACCCAGGAAGACAAGCGATCCCTGAGATCATCGTTTAACAATGATTCATACCCACGTCCGTCAGGCAGGATCAAAACGTCGTATTCATCCAGGTTCACCCGTTTCCAGTAATCGGCATGCAGTACGGTAAGCGGATAATTCAATTGCTGTTCAAAGAAGTGCCATACCTCTCCAAACCTGAGGGTACTGGTGGGCTCTCCGCCTAATACAGCAACTTTTGGAGGGAGTATCAATTCTACGGAAGAGGATCCGAAATCTTTCCCGGAATCCACGAACCCGGTTGAAACCGCAGCCAATTCCTTATTGAATTGCTTAGCCGTTTCCTGGAGCTTGCTGATAAAATCTTTATGGTCGGCGTTATCGGCCCGGGTAAGGATCAGGCTACCGCGTTCATAATTTTTACCCTCAAGCCTGAATGGTTTTTGAGAATAGCGAACCTTTATTCCGTGTTGCAGCAAAGCGGCCAGGAAGCGGGCATCCTTCATGCTGTTCCAGTCGCTTACATAGGCATAACTATCTGGGTTTAATTGGTTATTACTATGCTCTTGCATTTCATAGGTCGATGAAGACACTAATTTCTCTGATGCAATGGTTTCGAGCCCGTAGGCATAGGGCAGGGACCAGGCTGTGATATCATAGGTAAGCGAATCACTGAGTTTTGCATTGGGTTCAAACAGCACTTTAACCAGGTTACCCTTGGTCTGGTCTGTCGATATCACCATGCTGGCAGCATTAGTCTTGGAGCTCCAGTTCTTTTGCTGCCTGTAATTGTAGCCGCTTACAGAGCTTCCGTCCCCGGAACCGTATTTGATCTGGTGCTTGTCCAGGAGTTCGGCAAGTGCATCCAGCTGGTCACGATTCCCGCTTAAGACATAACTGTTATACTTATAATTCCTGTCCCTGTAGTATTTTTCAAAGGAGTCGTTCAGCAGGGCAGCATTTTTTGAAGCCACCTCTACGGTAGATAAACCGGTGGTCAAATGATGGGCTATCCTGTCCTTAAGGGTAAGGGTATCCCCTTCACGAGTAATTATTCCCAGGCCGGCACGGCCGCTTCCTCCTTGCTCGTAAGTCATCCCAATTGCACCATTATAAGTAGGGTAGGTATCCCCGTAGCTAGGGTATAGCAGATCAAATACTTCTTTGGTAAAATAGTACCAGCCATTGGCATCAAAATACTTAGCGTGGTTTTTACCAATGGTCTCCTGGAAATCTCGTTGAAAATCGGTGATCACTTCGTGGTAGGGTTCTGCAGCCGGGGCAAAGTAATACGGGGAATTAACTCCTTGCTCATGGAAGTCCACATGAACATGTGGCATCCATTCATTGTATTTTTTCAAACGTTGCTGGCTTTCCACCTGTGTAAGCCAGGCCCAGTCGCGGTTCAGGTCAAACATATAGTGGTTAGACCTTCCCGACCACCATCCTTCATGATGTTCCACACTATTGGGGTCTACCTGGTTGGGCCTGTTCCTGTATTGTTTGTACCAGTTCACATAGCGATCCCTGCCGTCAGGATTTATTGCAGGATCCATGATCACAATCGTATTTTCCAGGTAAGCGCTTTTATCGGTGAGCAGATCGTATATGGTCTGCATAGAGGCCTCTGTACTTACACTTTCATTACCGTGAACATTGTAGCTAAGCCACACGATGGCTTTTTCTGCTTCACTGCTTCCCTGAAGGCTTTTAAGGTGTTCTTCCCGGATACTTTCCAGGTTTTGCATGTTGGATTCCGTGGATAGGTAGGCCAGTAATAGGGGTCTTCCTTCATAGGTGCGGCCATAGCTTTGCAGCTGTACCTGGCCTGGCCTGGACGTGGCTACATGTTGATAATAATCTTCTACCCTGTAATGCGGGGTAAATTCTGTTCCCAATTCATAGCCCAGGAATTCGGATGGGGATTTCAGATCCTGTGAAAAAGCCAGGAACATCCAGAAGAATGAAAAAGTAAGCAATAGCTGCTTCATGTTATTTGCCGGTTATTAGGTTAGATAAGCTCCAAATCTAAACAATATTGAGCAAATGCACTACAATATTAATGAGACCAAAAAAGCCTTTGAGCACCATTTACAGAAGGATTGGACTTCTGCCGTAGGCTTCCTATCTTAACGTATATTTAGGAAATGAAAGTTTCAGGAAACTTATCTTTACCAGCAATTAAGGCGCATTCATGGACATAGACTGTATTCCCTTCTCAAAAACCGGCTATTTTTCACAACTCATCATAGATTACCTGGATCAGAAGGATCATCTAAAACCTTTTTACAATTCGTATCCCGAGCTAGCATCTTTTGGCTCACAGCTGCAAAGGAAAAGCGACTTCTTTACGGAAGAAGCGCGCCTTACACTGGTCCGGACATTACAACAACAGTATGAAGCTACTCCACTTAGTCCAGCCAGCAGCAGGCACATAAGCATGCTGGAGTCTTCCAATACCTTTACCGTGGTCACAGGTCACCAATTAAACCTGTTTACAGGGCCGCTTTACTTCCTGTACAAGATTATTTCTACGATCAACCTCTGCGACGAATTAAAGAATGTATACCCGGAGCGAAATTTTGTGCCGGTTTACTGGATGGCCACGGAGGATCATGATTTTGACGAAATCAATTACTTTAATTTCAGGGGTAAGAAGATTCAGTGGAATAAAGATGCTTCAGGAGCAGTTGGCCGCTTAGATAACCAGGGGCTGCAAGCGGTGTTCGACTCTTTTAAACTGGAGCTCGGCGCAGGAGAAAATGCAGATCGTCTAAAGGATCTATTCCGCAAAGCCTACCTGAAACATTTAAATTTGGCATCTGCGACACGTTACCTTGTTAACGAATTGTTCGGAGATTATGGGTTAGTAATCCTGGACGGAGATGATGTGCAGTTGAAAAAGCAGTTTGTTCCTTACATGAAGAAAGACCTGGAGCAACAGCTGGGTTTTAAAGCGGTTACCCAAACCATAAAGGAATTGGAAAAAATCCCTCAAAAATACGGGATACAAGTAAATCCCAGGGAGGTTAATTATTTCTATTTAAAAGATGGCATCAGGGAACGCCTGGAGTATCAGGACGGTCACTATTATGTGCTGGATACCGATATAAAGTTCACCGGGGAAGAACTGCTGAAGGAGCTCGATCAGTATCCTGAACGTTTTTCTCCCAATGTCATGACACGGCCATTATACCAGGAGGTAGTATTGCCTAATCTCTGCTATATAGGGGGGGGTGGCGAGCTGGCGTATTGGCTGGAATTAAAATCCTTTTTTGAGCAGGCAGAAGTTCCGTTTCCGATCCTCCAATTGCGAAATTCAGTCCTGATGATCAGCGATAAGCAGGCCGGTAAAGCAGAACGGCTAAAAGTGAAGGCTACTGATCTTTTCTTAAAGCAAAGCAGCCTGATCAATAAGAAAATCAGGGAGATCTCTAACATCGATATCGATTTTGGACCCCAGAGAGAGCAGCTTGTCCAGCAATTTTCCGGCATGTATGAACTGGCAGAGAAAACAGATAAATCTTTCCTTGGAGCGGTAAAAGCCCAGGAAGTAAAACAACTGAAAGGGCTGGATAATTTGGAGAAGCGGTTGCTGAAAGCACAGAAGCGTAAGCTGAGCGACCAGGTGTCACGATTG
>JABDLH010000009.1 GCA_013003145.1 Flavobacteriaceae bacterium
CTGATAAGCTTGCGTTTATTGAAGACCTGGGAATACAACTGGTATGGCAATGTGGAAAGGGGTATTATGAAAATTACAAAGGAATGGAAACGGATACGATCCGGATCTATGATTTCCTGAACCGGATGGACCTGGCCTATGCTATGGCGGATACGATCATCTCACGGGCAGGAGCCGGTGCAGTATCAGAACTAGCCTTGGTGGGTAAACCGGTGATTTTAATTCCTTCTCCCCATGTGGCAGAAGATCACCAGACCAAGAATGCCCGGGCCATGGTGGATAAAAATGCAGCAATTATGCTGAAGGAGGATGAGTTGGATGCCAGTTTTGAAACAGTTTTCAGGAAGCTGATGAACACTCCGGAAGAACGCAGAAGGCTGGGACAGAATATCAGGACGATGGCATTGCCGGATGCAACGCGCAGGATTGTAGACGAAATAGAAAAGTTACTACCAACCGCAACATGAATATAAAGGAAATACATAACGTTTATTTTATCGGCATCGGGGGCATAGGAATGTCTGCCCTGGCCCGGTATTTCCATTTTATCGGGAAAGAGGTAGGCGGTTATGATAAGACATCTTCACCACTGACGAGGGAGTTAGAGGAGATGGGGATGATCATCCATTATACAGATGATGTATCCGAGATAAAGGGAAGGTTCAGGGATGCTGCCACTACATTAGTGGTATACACTCCTGCCGTACCTAAAGACCACAAGGAACTGGCGTATTTCAACGCCAGGGATTTTAAGGTGAAAAAACGTTCCGAGGTTCTTGGTGCTGTCACTAAAGAATCATTTTGTTTTGCTGTGGCCGGAACTCATGGAAAGACAACCACGTCGACCATCCTTGCACATTTGCTGAAGGAGACGGGTGTTCCGTTAATGGCTTTCTTAGGGGGGATTTCAGAAGATTTCCATAGTAATTTTATCCTGGAGGGAACAGAATATTCCGTAGTAGAAGCCGATGAGTACGATCGTTCCTTCTTGCGTTTAACTCCAGACATTGCTTGTATCACTTCTATGGAAGCAGATCACCTGGATATATATGGAGATGGCGATCAATTGGTGCAATCTTTCCATGAGTTTGCCGGGAGGCTGAAACCGGGAGGTAAGCTATTTGTGAGGAAAGGGCTGGCGATAGATGGGATCACTTACGGAATAGAAGAAGATGCTGATTACAGCATACAGAACCTGAAGGTTTCCGGTGGAAAATATCACTTTGACATACACGGTCCGGAGTCTGTTTTTAGTGGACTCACTTTTGCTTTACCCGGGAGGCACAACCTGCTCAATGCCCTTGTAGCATTTGCTATGGCTTTGCAGGCGAGTACCTCAGGGGAAAAGCTGGGCAAAGCACTGTCTTCTTTCAAGGGTGTGTCAAGGAGATTCTCTTACAGGATCAGGCGGGAAGACCTGGTTTTTATCGATGATTATGCGCATCATCCCGGGGAGATCGATGCAGTTTACCAGGCGGTGACAGAAATGCATCCGGCTAAGCGAACTGTGGTAGTATTCCAGCCGCACTTATTTTCCCGAACAAGGGATTTTGCGGAGGGTTTTGCACGCAGCCTTTCTCAATTTGACTGCCTGCTCCTGCTGGATATTTACCCGGCACGTGAATTACCTATAGAAGGAATCACCTCTTCCTGGTTGTTGGAACAGCTGGATATGGAAGAAAAAAAATTAGTAAAAAAAGAAGGATTAATTGAAGAAATTAAAAAAAGGCAACCGGAAGTTTTGATCACTATGGGTGCCGGGGATATTGGACTGGAAGTCGCACAAATTCAAAAAGAACTAGAACATGAAGGCTAAACTGAATTACCTCAAACTTGCCGGATTAATGATCTGCGTGATAGGGCTTTACGCTTTTTCTTCGAAAAGGAGTGCTGACCGTCATGTCCAGGGGATACGGATCTCCTTTGTCGGCAGTGATAATTTATACGTAACCGAGGAAACGGTTAATAAATTGTTAATACAAAAATACGGCAGGCTCTCAAACGTCCCTAAAGAAAATATAGCTTTGAATACTATTGAGGAGGTTATTGAAACCAACGAAATGGTGAAAGACGCCCAGGTATTTCTTACTGTAAACGGCGAACTCACAACCAAGATCGAACAAAGGCAACCCATAGGTCGCATAGAGGGATACCCCAAATATTACCTGGACGAGGAGGGGAAACGTATGCCTTTATCGAGCAACCATTCAGCCCGAGTACCAATTATAACAGGGAAGATCACAGGCAAAGCATTAGAGGATGCCTATGTAATCCTGAAATATATAAACACGGACGACTTTCTTAGGAAGAACGTCATAGGTATTCATATCCTGGAAGAAGGAAATTACCAGCTAAAATTCCGCGTAGAGAATTTCGTGGTAAACCTGGGGGGGATAGAGGACCTTCAGAAAAAGTTTAACAATTTCAAAGCCTTTTATGCAAAGGCTGCTAAGGACCGGACATTAAAGGAATACGATATCGTAAGCCTGGAGTTTAACAATCAAGTAGTGTGCACCAAAATATAGAACATATGGAACAAGGGAATTATTCAGTCGGACTCGATATAGGGACCACCAAGATCGTCGCCATCATTGGAAAAGAAAATGAGTACGGCAAGATTGAAGTGGTGGGGATCGGCAGGTCTAAAAGCCTGGGGGTTCATCGTGGGGTGGTTAATAATATTACCCAGACGATACAATCTATACAGCAGGCTGTGGAGCAGGCCGAAGCTAATTCCGGTTTAAAAATAGGTTCTGTGGTGGTTGGTATAGCCGGGCAACACATCCGAAGCTTACAGCACAGTGATTACATCACCAGGGCCAACTCTGAAGAAGTGATCAACGAGGATGACCTGGATAAACTTTGTAACCAGGTATACAAACTGGTAATGTTACCCGGGGAGGAAATTATCCATGTACTTCCGCAGGAATACCGTATAGACGGCCAGGGTGAAATTAAACAACCCATGGGGATGTACGGAGGCAGGCTGGAAGCCAATTTCCACGTAGTGGTTGGCCAGGTGTCTTCGATAAAGAATGTAGGGCGATGCATCAAAAGTGCAGGCCTTGATTTAGGGAATATTACCCTGGAGCCACTTGCATCTTCCGATGCTGTTCTAAGCCAGGAAGAAAAAGAAGCAGGTGTCGCATTGATCGATATAGGGGGAGGTACAACAGACCTTGCCATCTTCAAAGATGGAATTATCAGGCATACCGCGGTAATTCCTTTTGGTGGAAATGTGATCACCGAAGATATCAAAGAAGGCTGCTCTATCATTGAGAAGCAGGCCGAATTACTGAAGATCAAGTTTGGTTCTGCCTGGCCGGGTGAGAACAAGGATAACGAGATCGTGAGCATTCCCGGTCTGAGGGGCAGGGAGCCAAAGGAGATCACCCTGAAAAACCTCTCAAAGATCATTCATGCCAGGGTAGTGGAGATCATAGAGCAGGTATACGTAGAGATCAAGAACTACGGGCACGAAGAGCAAAAGAAAAAATTAATTGCGGGTATAGTCCTCACCGGGGGAGGAAGCCAGTTAAAGCACCTGAAG
The DNA here is from genome assembly GCA_013003145.1 of Flavobacteriaceae bacterium. Lineage (GTDB taxonomy): Bacteria > Bacteroidota > Bacteroidia > Flavobacteriales > Flavobacteriaceae > Zeaxanthinibacter. The sequence continues at coordinate 3,551 of JABDLH010000009.1, forward strand.
CAATTGGTAGAGTATATCACAGGGATGGATACCCGGATTGGATACCCTAATGAGCACCTGGCGGGCGATTCTGACGAAGAAATCGCAAGTCCGCTCTACGCTACTGCGGTTGGATTATTGATGAATGCCGTCAGGAACCAGGGTCGCATGAAGCAGGATGCAGAAGATAGCCAACAAGAGATTGATACAGAATTAGTACTGGAGACCACCATGGAGGAAGGTACACAGACCGGAGTTCGCAGAGAAAGAAAGTCGGTCTTTGACCGTTGGTCTGAGAAATTGAAAGATTTTTTAGATAACGCAGATTAATCAGAATACACAGAAGCACATAAAAACCTCAAAATTATTGATCATGAGCAGCAACACCGAATTTGACAACATCGCCTTTGATTTGCCCAAGAATCAAAGCAACGTAATTAAAGTGATCGGAGTAGGTGGAGGCGGAAGCAACGCCATCAACCACATGTTCCAGGCCGGTATTAACGGCGTGGATTTTGTAATATGTAATACCGATGCTCAGGCATTACAGAACAGCTCGGTTCCCAACAAAATTCAGCTGGGGGTTTCCCTTACTGAAGGGTTAGGAGCGGGCGCAAACCCGGAAGTCGGCGAACAGGCGGCCTTGGAGAGTATGGAAGAGCTCAAGCAGATGCTGGATACTACGACCAAGATGATCTTCATCACTGCCGGGATGGGTGGAGGAACCGGTACAGGAGCTGCACCTGTTATTGCAAAACTCGCCATGGAAATGGACGTCTTAACGGTGGGGATCGTTACCATGCCTTTCCAGTTTGAGGGCAAGAGCCGATGCAAACAAGCACAGATAGGGATCGAAAAATTACGTGCCAATGTGGATTCCCTGATCGTGATCAATAATAATAAATTAAGGGAGGTTTATGGTAACCTGGGCTTTAAAGCAGGTTTCTCTAAGGCAGATGAAGTGCTTGCCACTGCCGCCAGGGGTATTGCAGAGGTAATTACCCACCACTACACCCAGAATATTGACCTCAGGGATGCTAAGACCGTTTTATCTAACAGCGGTACGGCTATTATGGGGTCTTCAGTATCCTCAGGATCAAACAGGGCCAACGAGGCTATAATGAAAGCTTTGGACTCTCCATTGCTGAATGATAATAAAATCACCGGAGCCAAGAACGTATTGTTGCTGATCGTTTCCGGGGCCCAGGAG
>JABDLH010000103.1 GCA_013003145.1 Flavobacteriaceae bacterium
CAGCGTACAGGTTCCCCAAGATCATTACAATCTGTTGCTTTATACAAGGCAAAATCCCAATCTTCATCGGTGTCGAATCCAATATTAAAACCGAGTTCACCCGATGCACCTGTGCGGAACCTGTACCAGGCAGAATTGGACTCAATGGCCCCGCTGGTGGTTTCCTCCAGGCACCCGGTCTCTGAAGCTCCATTAAAGTCGTCAACTCCAAAACCCTGGGTACCCCCGTTCACCGGGGTGTCACTGCAAATAGGGATAGCACTCGCACAATCGGCAGAAACCTGTGCAGACAGGCTTTGGATTGCGAGTATGAGGCCTAATAAAACAAGCGCACATTTCCCCTTCATAAATTGGCAGTAATCATGATCAGGAATAAAAGTAGGCAGGGAGCAGGCTTAACACTAATTTATGTTGTGAAGGCCGTGTTTAGGGCTATAAAGTGCCATATTATGTATATCTTTGACTTTTGAAAAAGTCATTTTGACCAATGAAAATTGAAAGCCATTTGGAAGAGCAGCTGGAAAGCATGGGAGACGATCATGAATCTTCTACCGGGGAGACCCCACTAAGGAAAGACGCCTTTGAACTCAGTGATGAAGAGAAAATCTCTAAAATTCAAGAGAACGTAAGACAGATCATGGACACCCTTGGGTTAGACCTGACGGATGACAGCCTCAGGGGAACACCCTTGAGGGTTGCTAAAATGTACGTACAGGAGATCTTTGGAGGCCTTCATCCAAAACGCAAGCCCAAAGCATCTACCTTTGAAAATAAATACAAGTACGGCGAGATGCTTGTGGAGAAGAATATTACTGTTTATTCTACCTGTGAACACCACTTGCTGCCCATCGTAGGGAAAGCGCATATAGCATATATCTCTAACGGCACTGTAGTTGGTCTCTCTAAGATGAACCGTATCGTTGATTATTTTGCTAAACGCCCCCAGGTGCAGGAACGCATGAACAAGCAGGTTGTAAAAGCGCTGCAGGAAGTCCTTGGAACAGAAGATGTGGCCTGTGTGATCGATGCCAAACACCTTTGTGTAAACTCAAGGGGGATCAGGGATGTGGAATGCAGTACTGTTACCGCAGAATACGGTGGGAAATTCAAAGAAGATGCCACCCGAAGAGAATTCCTGGATTACATAAACCTGGACACCAACTTTTAACCGCCTACATTCCGGATGCAATTATACAAGACTCAGACCTTAAAGCTCTACAACTCCCTTAGCAGTACAAAAGAAGAATTCAGCCCGCTGAACGAAGGTCACGTAGGCATGTATGTCTGTGGCCCTACGGTTTACAGCAATGTGCATTTAGGGAATTGCAGGACATTCATGTCTTTTGACATGATCTTCCGTTACCTGAAACACCTGGGTTATAAGGTTCGTTATGTACGTAATATCACGGATGCCGGCCATTTGGAGGATGATGCCGAGCAAGGAGAAGATAAGATCGCCAAGAAAGCACGGCTGGAACAGATAGAGCCTATGGAGGTTGTTCAACGCTATACCGTTGACTTCCACAATATATTGCAACAATTTAATATGCTGCCCCCAAGCATAGAACCGACGGCTACCGGGCATATTATTGAACAGATAGAAATCATCAAGGATATCCTGGAAAAGGGATATGCTTACGAGCGTAACGGATCTGTATATTTTGATGTACAGAAATTTAACCAGAAGCACCAATACGGTAAACTCAGCGGTAGGAAACTGGAGGATATGATCGCCAATACCCGGGAACTGGCTGCACAGGATGAAAAAAACAGCCCACAGGATTTTGCCCTTTGGAAAAAGGCAGAACCACAGCATATAATGCGTTGGCCTTCACCTTGGGGTGACGGATTTCCCGGCTGGCACCTGGAATGCACCGCGATGAGCACCAAGTACCTCGGCGAGGAATTTGATATTCACGGCGGGGGAATGGACCTGAAATTCCCACACCACGAATGCGAGATCGCCCAGGCAGAAGCCAGCAACGGGGTGAGCCCTGTTCGCTACTGGATGCATGCCAATATGCTGACCCTGAACGGGAAAAAAATGGCGAAATCTACCGGGAACAACGTATTACCTACAGAAATTTTTACGGGTCAGAATAAGATCTTCAGTAAACCGTTCAGTCCATCGGTGGTACGGTTTTTTATGATGCAGGCCCATTATTCCAGCATATTGGACCTCAGTGATTCTGCACTGTTGGCCTCTGAGAAAGGATATAACCGGTTGATGGAAGCGATGGAGGTTATTGAGTGGCTACAGGCTTCGGATAAATCGGATTTTGACATTGCATCGTGGAAACAGCAATGTTATGATGCCATGAACGATGACTTTAATACTCCTGTTCTTATCGCACAGCTCTTTGAGGCGGTTAAGCACATCAACCAGATCAAAGAACGAAAGGAAACGATCAGCCAGGAAGATAAAAATGAGTTGCAGCAAACCATGAACGAATTTGTATTCGAAGTCCTCGGGCTTGAATCCAAAACAGGGAACCAGGGGGAGTCGGATAAATTACCGGATGTAGTAGAACTATTGATATCACTCAGGAACGAAGCAAGGGCCAATAAAGATTTTAAAACTTCGGACAAAATCCGGGATGAAATCGATGCCTTGGGTATCCAGTTGAAGGACGCGAAAGAAGGGACTACCTTCAGCATGAATTGAATCACAGTACAATTTTTAACGCCCTCAGACCTGGCACCATGAAGAAGATTCTTATTGCTCCTTTTGTCTTACTGGTGAGGTTCTACCAGCGCTTTATATCTCCTCTGACACCTGCCAGTTGCCGCTATGCCCCCACCTGTTCACAGTACACCCTGGAGGCTTTGCAGAAACACGGGCTGTTCAAGGGCGGATGGCTGTCCCTGAAACGCATATTCAGTTGTAACCCCTGGGGCGGGCACGGCTATGACCCTGTCCCCTGAAAGCCGGTACCTGCCAGCAATTTTGGTGTAATTTTAATCACTTCGGATAACAGCAATATATCCCTTTTCTCAACCCCTTTCCCTCTGGCCAATTTTATTATCTTAGGGCCTTAAAACAACCCACATGTACGCATTAGGTTTTACCTGGAACCCGGACGACACCCTTTTTAACTTAGGTTTTATCCAGATCAAATATTACAACCTGTTATGGATCATCGCTTTCGGATTAGGCTGGTACCTGATGAAACGGATTTTCCAGAACGAGAAGAAGACCATGGAGCAATTAGACTCCCTCTTCATCTATACCGTTGTGGCCACTATGCTTGGAGCCCGGCTGGGCCATGTATTCTTTTATGACTGGGCTTACTACCAGGACCACCTCCTGGAGATACTACTCCCTATTCGCGAAACAGCTGACGGGTATACCTTTTCCGGCTTTGCCGGCTTAGCCAGTCATGGGGCAGCCATTGGAGTCATTATCGGGATGTGGTTATACACCAGGAAATATCCGGATATGAAGTTACTCTGGATCCTGGACCGAATCGTGATACCCGTAGCCAGCGGCGCTTTCTGTGTACGTCTCGGAAACTTCTTTAACTCGGAGATCAATGGAAAAGAAACTGATTCTTCTTTTGCCCTGGCGACCAGGTTTGTCAGGGATTCTGACGATATGCCCGCCTACAGGGCGATGGAAATAACCGGGGAAAGAACAGTAAATGCTGCTTACGCAGCACTGGAGAATAAACCACAGTTTTCAGAATACCTGCAGGCCATTCCTTACAGGCATCCTGCGCAGTTATATGAAGGTATCTGCTATATCTTTGTCTTCCTGGCCCTATATTACTTCTACTGGCACACGGATAAGAAAAATAAGGCAGGCTTCCTGTTCGGGACCTTCCTGGTCATGCTCTGGACAGTGCGTTTCTTTGTGGAGTTTGTTAAAAAGAGCCAGGGCGGTTTTGAAGAATCCTTAGGGCTTTTATCTACCGGCCAGTGGTTGAGCATACCTTTTATTATCATCGGCCTCTATTTTATGTTTCGGAGAACCGCTTAAAAAACATCATTGATATGACTAAGGGATTTATAAAAATACTGCTGCTCTGCCTGGGATGCCTTACCATTGCCTGCAAGGAGGAGCCAAAGGCTAAAGTGGCCACTAAGGTCATTAACTTTACCAAAGAAGGCGAATTGCAGGTCTACCGCAAGACAACAGACAGCTTGCTTAGCAGCTTTGATATTGAGATCGCCGACAATGAATACGAAACTCAGACCGGCTTAATGTATCGGCAGTCCATGGAGAAAGACAGGGGCATGCTCTTTATCTTCCCCGATGAGCGTATCCATAGTTTTTATATGAAGAACACAGAGATTCCGCTTGATATCCTCTACCTGAGCAGCGATATGAAAGTGGCATCGATCAAAGAAAATGCCGAACCTTATAACGAAACAAGTATCAGTTCCGGCGTCCCGGTACAATATGTGCTGGAGATCAATGCCGGCCTCAGCCGGGAACTAGGGATACAAGTGGGCGACAGTATCGCGTATCAAAAGACAAACCCATAAGTTTACAGCCTTCCCGACTCCTGCCTGAAACCTTATATTTACAGCACGTCAGTATAAATGATCCAGGATATGAGCAGACTCGCACATTGGGCTGTATTTACAGACAATAATTCCCGCAGGGGAGAATTTATCGCATCCCTCTTAGAAGGTAATCCCCCCGAAGGCTTTGAATCATTTAGCAAAAAAGAAGGGGCATTGTTTTCTAAGAGTGCCCTGGATCGTTTCCTGGAGGAAGAAGCCAGGCACGATCAACACATACTGACAGATCCCGAGCAGCAGGAATTAAAAACTATGTCCAGCGGGGAACGCAAAAAAGCGCTGCTTACTTATCTTTTACAAAAGGAGCCGGACTACCTTATCCTTGTCAATCCTTTTGACAACCTGGATGCGGCCTCTGTCAATTCCCTGGAAAAATTACTGACCGAATTATCCCATAAAC
>JABDLH010000105.1 GCA_013003145.1 Flavobacteriaceae bacterium
GGTTGTTCATGTAGAACACTATGGTTCTAAACAGGAAGCCAGGACCAGGGAAAAATACCTGAAATCTGCAGCAGGCAGAAGATGGCGAAAACAAAATATTGAAATGGGGGATTAGCTCAGCTGGCTAGAGCGCTTGCATGGCATGCAAGAGGTCACCGGTTCGACTCCGGTATTCTCCACAAACCCTTCCAGACCGGAAGGGTTTTTTTTATGCCTACTGTTCAAGCAGCCTTCCAGGATAAAATAAGCTCCATACGAAAACTAAGTACGCTTTACCCACGCCTGTTGTACTTATTTAAGAAAAGTATAACGGTCACAATTTCAATCTCCACCCATCCCGGCTTATTTTAGAGGAAAAGCAGAACATATGAAAGACTTAAAAGATAAAGTAGCCTACATCACCGGAGGATCTAAAGGAATAGGGTACGGAGTAGCAGAAAGGCTGTTAGAGGCCGGGATGAGAGTAGCGATAAGTGGTCGTAAGCTGGATGGAGTTCAGAAGGCGGCGGACAAACTGGGAAAGTCAGACCGAGTACTGGCCATAGCTTCTGACGTGACCAAACTTGAGGATGAAAAGAAAGCCGCTGCTAAAATTTTGGATACCTGGGGGCAGATAGATGTAGTACTGGCTAATGCCGGGGTGGGACATTTTGCGGCCGTAGACGAATTGAGCGATTCCGATTGGCACCAGATGATCGACACCAATTTAAACGGAGTGTTTCATACATTGAAGGCAACTGTCGATGCCCTGAAAAAGTCTGAAGGGTATTATATGACCCTTGCCAGCCTTGCAGGAACCAATTTCTTTGCATCCGGATCGGGTTATAATGCAACCAAATTTGGGGTAGTCGGATTTACACAGGCGGCAATGCTAGACCTGCGGCCCTATGGCATTAAAGTATCCACTATCATGCCCGGTTCTGTCGCAACTCATTTCAATGACCATCAACCTTCAGAGAAAGACGCCTGGAAGATCCAGCCCGAAGATATTGGGGAACTCGTATACGACCTGCTTAAAATGCACCCCAGGACTCTGCCGAGTAAGGTTGAGGTAAGACCAACACGTCCCGACAAAAAATAGGTTCAGTCAGACCTTTCGGTGAAAGGGATAGCGGGGTTACAGATCTCGAGTAACAACTTATGCAGTTGCAATTGAAAAGAGCTCAGTGTGTCCCCGTTTATGGTGAAATTTTTGTCCTTAATGCTGGAATGTGATGATTTCTTGGTGGCAAAACGAATGAGCCCGGAATTCAGACTTTTAAAAGCTATAATCCCCGCTTCCATATCGGAGGTGGGGTTTTCTTTGTGATACATATAGGCATAGGCCAGTAATTGGAAAGCCTTGTTGTATTTTTCTTCGCTGACCAGGTCATCCCAGTGTATTAATTCAGTGTTCCCACTGCTGGCCTGCCCGGTTTTATAGTCTATGATTCTCAGGATACCGTCAAATTCATCAATCCTGTCAATCTGCCCCCTCAGGTGAACAGGGTAGGAGATACCGGGAACTTCTACGGGAACCTTCATATTTTTTTCAAGCCCGATGATCCTGATTTTATGATGTTCTGCATCTTTTTTCTCCATGCTGATAAAACGCTCCAGGTATCTTATGATTACATGATATACGATAAGGTTCTGCCCATACGATATATCCACTTCTCCGTAGTTCGTTGCATAGGCCTCACGAACTGTTTTTTCAATCTTGCCGTGTAATTGTTCCAGAGCTTGTGGACTAAGGTACTCCCCGATAAATGGCGTATAAAGAGCCTCAAGACTGTCATGAACGATGGTCCCGAAAACACTGGCTGAAACGGTTTCTTCAACCTCCTCTACATCCTGTATACCCAGCACGGACTTCCTGTAAAAGGTCAGCGGATCGCGAATGTAGTTGGTCAGGGATGTAGGCGAGAATCCTTTTGCAGCGATGTCTTTTAATCGCTCCTGTAAAAGCGGGTCCTTGGTAATAGTGACAGGGGTATGGAGATCCGGTTTGATATCAGGGCTTGCAAGCTGCTCTTCTACCACGGTATTTGGTGGAGGATCTGAGAGTAATTGTGAGATAAGCCTGCTTTTTTCTCCTCCTTCAAGAGTGTCGGGAACCGAGTTATAGATCAAGTATACTTTTTTTGCCCGTTGCAGCAACCTGTAAAAGTGATAGGAATACACAGCATCTTTCTCTTTATAGGTCGGAAGGCCAAATGATCGTTTGATATCAAATGGGATCAGAGAATTATGAGCTTTCCCAGAAGGTAAGATACCTTCATTGACCGAGGTCAGAATAACGGTATCAAAATCGAGATTCCTGCTTTCAAGCATTCCCATCACTTGCAGTCCTTCTAAAGGTTCGCCACGAAAATCGACGGTTTCTGATTCCAACAGAGACCGATAAAGGCTTTCCAGGGTACGCAGGTCGTTAATCTCTGTATAGGTTTGCAGGTGGGTTTCTAATTCATTGAAAAGGGTATAAAACCCATACAGGTACTCAAGGGCCAGGAATTGTTCGTTCTGCTGGAAATAATTCTTTAAAGTGCTGATCAGCTCGGTGCATTTAGCAAGAAAGATCTTCGGGTTGTTAGCCTCCTCAAAGAAAAGCAGGGAAAGCATGTGTGGATGCGCACCGGTTTCATCTGCCAATTTCTGCTGGTCGAGAAAACTCAGGTTCTTTTCTTTGATAGCCTGCTGTATATGCTGGGTTCCCCCGGAAGGATCCGCAGTGTTGAGTAAGGCGACATAGGGGTGAGAAAGTAAGGCAAGCACATTCTTGTAATACCAGCCAATAGATATCTTATCCAGGTGTAGTGCAAACAACTGGTTAAACAGGCCGGCGACGGGTGTCTTACGCAAAGGGTATCCCATAGTAATATTGATAGGGCCAATGCTGTCTGGTAAGGCATGTACCAAAGGGTTCAGCAAACCTTCGTCACCCAGGACAACCGCTGTTCTGCTTCTTTCTGAAACTCTTTCTTCCCGTAACAGGGAGGACACGTATTTCACCTGGGAGACATTTTTGGGCACCCCGATTACGCGAATATGTTTAGCCCCGGAAAAATTATCCTGTAGACCGGCCAGGAAGTTTTCTTTAAAATACGGCCATCTCTGGCGATATGATCTGATAAAGTGCCCGGCTTCATGCTGGGTGTCATCGATAAAGTATGGATCAGCATCCCAATAGATCTCTGCTTTATTCTCACCCAGCAAGAATTGGATGATTTCAGATTCTGCTTTGTTCAGGGCGTTGAACCCAATAAAAATATGATGGTCGCCTGGATATTGTTCTGTGTAGGTCTTAATCTTTTCACACGCTGTCCTGTACACCATACCCTGGTAGCCGAGGCCCTGGCGTTGCAGGCGGGTATAGAAGAGCCGGTAGATGTCTTGTAATTGACTCCAGAACCGGAGATAATTCTTGATCATTGGGGTCTGGTCTTCGCCGGCAGACCAGTGTTCAATTTCTCTCGCTGAACTGAGGTAAGAAAAAAGCTCCGAAGCCGGAACCAGGTACCGGTCTATTTCATTAAAGTCCTGGAGCAGGAGCTGGCCCCACTTAGAAAACTGGTAAAAACTTTCATGGTCCCCCGTCTGGGCTTCCCGATAACTGGAATATAATTCAAAGAGTAAATGGGTATTCGTAGCGTATTTAAGACCCGAGAGTTCCTCGATAAAGGTCTCAATACTGTAGATGCGGGGAGCAAAAATGGTCTTTTTTACGGATTTCCTCAGGTAATCCTGCAGGTAACTACCTGCTCGTTTACTGGGCAGTATAAAGACAATGTCGGAAAGTGAGGAATGTTTTTCAAGGCTCTTGGCAACGACCTCTTCGAGGAAACTTTTATGCATGCCTTAAAAATAAAAAAAGCTCCGCAATTGCGGAGCTTTTAAATTTATATAGATGGGTAAATCTTACTCTTTAACTAAGTTGATCTCAACCCTTCTGTTCTGAGCTCTACCAGCCCTAGTGTTGTTAGTAGCGATCGGCTTATCTTCACCGAAACCTTCAGCAGATAACCTGAACTCATCTACTCCGTTGTTCACTAAGTACTCTTTCACAGAAAGTGCACGAGCTTCAGAAAGACTCTTGTTCAATTTGTTGCTACCAGTGCTGTCTGTGTGACCTTCAACTGTGAATTTAGCAGTTGGGTACTCGTTCAGAATCTCGATGATGTCAGCAAGAACAGGCTCTGATGCTTCTTGGATACTTGATTTTCCAAGATCGAAAAGGATTGTTCTGGCGTACTCATTTAATTGCTTCTGAACTTCTTCAGTTACTTCTGGGCAACCTTCGTTGGCAACAGTACCGGCAGTTTCAGGACACTTGTCATCTTTGTCAAGTACACCGTCATTGTCGCTGTCTGGCCATGGGCATCCGTTGTTTTCAGATGGACCAGCTTCGTTAGGACACTCATCATCCTTATCAGCTACACCGTCTCCGTCAGCATCAGGGCATCCGGCAAGAGCAGCAAGACCGGCTTCAGCAGGACAAGCATCATCTTTATCAGCTACACCATCACCGTCTTGGTCAGGGCATCCGTTCATTTCCATAGATCCGGCTTCGTTAGGACAAGCATCTTTGCTGTCTTCGATTCCGTCACCGTCAGCATCAGGACATCCGTTGAACGCTTCAAGTCCAGGTACTTCAGGACAAGCATCGTCTTTGTCATAGATTCCGTCACCATCAGTATCAGTTCCACCGAACTTGATAGAAACACCAGCCATGTGCTGGAAATGCTTTACTAAGTAATCCTCGAAAGAATGCTTGTAAGAAGACTGAAGTGTAAGACCGAAGTTGTCAGAGAACCAAAGGTTAAAACCAACGCCTCCGTTAACAGTTCCGGCTCCTACTTCGTCAACCCAAGTATAACCACCACCGATCTCAACGAAAGGATCGATCATAGTGTCATCCAGGAATGCATATTTAATAGTACCATCTACAGCGTAGTGAGACAGGTCGTCAACACGTACATCTCCTAGGTTGCTGATCCTGTTCAAAGAACCACGCACACCTACAGCGAAGTTGTCACCAACCGAGCGGCTAACAGCGATGTAAGATACGGACGGAAGAATGTTCCAGTGGTCATTTGCATTGAAATATTCGCTTCCGAAAGTTCCTGCTTCAAAGCCGAAGTTGGCTTGGGCATCTTCAGCACCGGTTGGATACACATCTATAGCGTTCACACCAAAGCTTACCTGCCAAGGATTATTTTCATCTTGCGCTTGTAGGTTGTTAAACCCAATAAAAAGTAGGCCAACAACTAATAATCTGCTAAGCTGTTTCATGTTCAAAATTTTAAGTTTAAGTGTTTATTAGACGCAAATGTAAGTTGTTAAAAATTATTAACAAAATCAATTTATTATTTTTTTTAACGCTTTTACGGGTGGAAAATAACGGTTTAAATAATTTCTAAAGCCTTGCCAACCTCTTTAAATGCAAGGATTGCGCGATCTAAATGTTCTTTTTTATGGGCCGCACTCAATTGAACCCTGATGCGCGCCTTGCCTTTTGGTACTACCGGATAGAAAAAACCGATCACATAGATGCCTTTTTCCAGTAACATATTGGCCATCTTCTGGGAGAGCTTTGCGTCGTACAACATTACCGGTACAATAGCCGAGTCTCCGTCTATAATATCAAAGCCCGCATCTTTGATTCCTTTCTTAAAATAACGAGTATTTTCCTCAAGCTGATCCCTGAGTTCTGTGCTATTGCTCAGCATGTCAAAAACCTTGATCGAGGCTCCTACAATGGCCGGAGCCAGGGAATTGGAGAAAAGATAGGGCCTGGAGCGTTGCCTCAGGAGTTCGATGATCTCCTTCTTACCCGTGGTATAACCGCCCATAGCACCACCCATTGCCTTGCCCAGGGTCCCGGTGATGATATCAATCCTGTCCATAACGCCTTTTTCTTCCAGGGTACCACGTCCTGTTTCACCAATAAAACCGGTGGCATGGCATTCGTCAATCATGACCAGGGCGTCATATTTATCCGCTAAATCACAAATTTCGTCCAGTGGAGCCACCAGGCCATCCATGGAGAAAACTCCATCGGTCACGATAAGCTTAAAACGGGCACCATCCTCGTTGGCCTGCTTTAACTGCTTTTCCAAGTCTTCCATATTATTATTAGCGTACCTGTACCGGCCGGCTTTACACAGGCGCACTCCATCGATAATAGAAGCGTGATTCAGGGAGTCCGAAATAATGGCATCTTCTGCCGTGAGCAAGGGTTCAAAAATCCCACCGTTGGCATCAAAACAAGCTGCGTATAAAATCGTGTCTTCTGTACCGTAATATTCCGCGATCTTATTCTCCAGCTCTTTATGGATGTCCTGGGTTCCGCAAATGAATCTTACGGATGACATTCCAAACCCATGACTGTCCATGGTGTCTTTGGCCGCCTGTACTACTTCTGGATGCGAGGATAGCCCCAGGTAGTTGTTCGCGCAGAAATTGATCACCTCCTGCCCGGTAGATATTTTTATTACTGCATCCTGTGGGCTGGTAATGATTCGCTCTTCTTTGTAAAGCCCGGCTTCTTTGATTTCTGCCAGTTCCTTTTGTAAATGATCTTTAATTTTTCCGTACATAGTTTTTATATAAATTCCGGCCTTACCGTTTCCTCCACATAAACGATGATCTTGTGGAGTACTTTGTATCCCATGGCCTCTAAAGCATCAGCATAGGTATACAGCTGTTCGTGGTAGCCGGGGTTTTTCTTTCCAGTCTTATAATCGATAATGACAGCGGAACCGTCCTGCAGTACCAGCCTGTCCGGTCGCAAAAATAGCCCATTTTCAGTAATTATAGGCATCTCGTTCTTAATGCTCCTTCCCTCAGTATAATAGGGTGCTAACTGTGGATGGCTGACAATGCTGCCGGCAATCTTCTTGAGTTCTGTGGCCATATCGTGGTCGATCGCTCCCCTGTTCAGCATAGCCTCTATGACAGGAGCAATGTCTTCCGGGGTATAGATTTCTGCCAGCATAGCGTGCAACAGGTTACCCCGGCCAAGGGCCAGTTCTCTTCCTGTATCCCATAGCATACCGGAGGTGGTAACTATATCGAGCTCCGGTCTGTTCTTTTTAGAATAAACGAAGGGGATAGAGGATTCTTCTGCCAGGGGTTTACCAGACTCAGATAAGGAAAGGGATCCAAACTCATAGCGAGTTTTGGTCTTGTCCCATAATCCTTGAGAATCCAGGAAATAAACAAACAGATCTGAATAGGTCTTTACTTCGTGTTTTAACTTGGTTGGGGCATCAGTAAAAATGTATAGTGCCCGCTCTGGCCTTGTCATGGCCACATATAGCAGATTAAAGGCATCCATTTCTTGCTTTTGCTGTTCCTCCTGGTGCAGTTGTTCGGCAATTGGGCTGTAATGGCACATTTCTTCCTTTTGTGAAAGCAATAAGGTAGGGAAGCCGTGATATTTTTCAGGATCTACAGGCAGCCACAGAAGGGTGTCGTTCCTGCCTGAAGAAGCGTAGATACCGGTATTGGCAAAAGGATAGATTACCACTGGGAATTCAAGCCCCTTTGCTTTATGCACTGTCATGATCTGAATGGCGTTCATGGCTTCCGGGGCCACAATACTGAGCTTGTCTTTTTTCTTTTCCCAGTGTTCGAGGAAGGAGACCATACTACCGTCTGTCTTTTGCTCCACCAGTAGTGCTTCATCCAGGAGGTAGGTGATGTAGGCATCAGAAACGGGAGCCAGGTCAAATTTACTGCTGGCATATTCCAGGCTGTCATAAACGGTAGCTTCCCTGAGATATCCTATATCAAAACCATAGGTTTCTAATAGGTAATGATCCAGCGAATTCAGTTGTGTCCGAATAATGGTATGCTTCTCTGTTTTCTCCCTGAGCAGGAAAGACAGAACTTCGTAAGAGATGGCTTGTTCCTTGGGTGACAGGCAATGCCTGAGCAGGTTGATGAGGAAACGTACCGGTTCGTGGCTCGAGAGGAGAAGGGTTTCTGAGGATATGATGGGGATGCCTTGTTCTAAAAGGAAATCAGCGATAAGTATCCCCTGTGCTTTGGTCCTGGTAAGTATGCACAGGTCGGAATAACTGTAATTCTTAGCCAGGGTCTCCTCGATGGCTTTACTAACTTCCCGGCAATAGATTTCGTTTTTGTGTTCGTCATCCGTGCCCTGTATAAACTGTAAAGACACATAGCCGCCTTCTTTGTTATTGTATTGTTGGCAATTTCCCTGAAGATACATGGACTCGTAAGTAGGATTGCCAAGCAATCCGCTGGTGCGGGTAAAAAAATCGTTGTTAAAACTGATGATTTCCCGGCAGCTTCTGTAATTAGTGGGTTTTTCCTGCAGGCTCGGAGCTGCTACAAAAGGATTTGATGATCTGTTGAACAATTGCATAAATTGTTCTGCATGCCCGCCACGCCACCGGTATATGGCCTGTTTGGCATCACCGACCAGGAGCAGTGTGCCTTCATTGCCCTGCTCATCCTTACTTTCCAGGGCATTACTGATCAGCGGAACAAGGTTGTTCCATTGCATCTCTGAAGTATCCTGGAATTCATCTATAAAATAATGTCGATACTTTTCTCCCAGTCGTTCGTATATAAAGGGAGCAGGTTGATCGCGAATAGCTTCGGAGATCAGGGTGTTAAAGAAGGAGATGGGTAACTGGTCCCTTTCTTTCTGTAGCATCTCTACCTCTTTCCTGATACTGTTCAGAACCATCAGTGGCACCATGTGTTTCAACACGTTGGTAAGGAAGGAAAGGTGGTAGAAGGTATTCTTGATCTGCTCAAAACCACGGGTCAATTGCGGCATTAGACCATCTAATGTGCTTTTAACGGAGTCCGGAGCGGCTTTTTTGTAAAGATCTTTTTCGCCAAAGGACTTCTTCCACCCGGCATTGAAGTCGATATCCAGGTCTCCAGAAGCTATTTTTTTCATAAAAACAGGGAAGTATTTCCCTGTAAAATCAGTATCCTCAAGACCTTCAGCACGGACCGAATCAAGGATCAACTCGGCAATTTTGACCAGGTCTTCTTCGGCCCGCTTTTTATCCTTTTGCAGCATTTTTCTAAGCTGCTTAAAGTCTTCCAGGCTTTTTCCTTCAAGTTTTTTTAGTTCAGCGGCGTGGTTCTCTTCAAAGACCAGCTTCCCTATCTTAAGCAGGTCATTACTAATG
>JABDLH010000133.1 GCA_013003145.1 Flavobacteriaceae bacterium
ACCGAAAAGCTGATCGCGGAATTCTGAATCAGGTCTACCTTCATTTTGTGATCATGCAGTAATTTAAAGAGATCACCAATACTATCTTCTACGATAAAGGAAAAATCCAGGGATGATAATCGCATAAGTACCTGGTCCTTTTTCACGATAAAACATGGGACTTCGGGTTCAATACCTTCACCTTTGCCTACCATGGTTCCCGGATCTTTCGGATTCAGGAACGATTTTACATGTAACGGGATTTCTTTACGCTGTAAGGGTTGCAGTGTTTTAGGGTGAATCACGGAAGCTCCGTAAAAAGCTAATTCTATGGCCTCCCTGTAAGAGATCCGGTTTAATAAACTGGCCTTTTCAAAATACCTGGGATCCGCGTTCAGTACCCCTGGAACATCCTTCCATATAGTGACCGAGTTGGCGTTGAGACAGAAAGCGAGTATGGCTGCAGTATAGTCCGATCCTTCCCTTCCCAGGGTAGTCGTAAAATTATTATCATCACTGCCGAGGAAACCCTGGGTTATATACAGTTTCCCCTTCTCTATCCGGTCGTTGACGCGTTGTTGGGTTTTGTCCCACTGAACATTGACGTCCCTGTAGTTAGAGTCGGTCTTTATGTAATCTCGAACATCGATCCAGGTATTGGTTATGCCTGATTCGTTCAAGAAAGCACTGACGATGGTAGAAGATATCAATTCACCGTATCCCACTACCTGGTCATATACAAAATTGTACTTAGGCGATTTATTCCACATTAAAAACCCCTGCACCTCGTCAAACAACGCTTTTACTTCCTTATAGATCGTATGGTTCATCGCCGGGAAAAGATCGCGGATGATCTCCTGGTGATAATTATTGACCTCGGCCAGTTCTGCAGCCACGGAATCTTTATCCTGGAAATAGGCATCAACTACTCTTTCCATGGCATTGGTTGTCTTCCCCATTGCGGAAATCACCAGGAAAATATTCTCATGCCCGGTAGTTTCCAAGACCTTCAGTAGGTTGCGAACACCATTGGCGTCCTTTACTGACGCACCACCAAATTTAAAAACCCTCATATTCTGTCAATGTAATTTTTAATCCCTTCTTCATCCAATTGTACCACGTCCCAATCGCGCATTACCCGAGCTCCTTTACTTTCATAAAAATCAATTGCCGGATCATTCCAATCCAGCACTTCCCAGCTAATTCGTTTTACGCCCAAGGAATTCCCGTACTTGACAACCGCATTCAATAGAGCCGTTCCGGCCCCACCACCTCGTTCTGTTTCCGTAATGATCAGGTCCTCTAAGTGCAACACCTCCCCTTTCCAGGTAGAATACCGCGGATAGACCAAGGCCATTCCTATAATATCAGACCCTTTTTCGGCTACAAAACAGTGAAATTTTGGATCACTTCCAAAACCATCCTCCTGCATCTGCGCTACACTGACCTCCACGGCCTCCGGTTCTTTCTCATATTCAGCCAGTTCCTGCACCAGGCCGAGGATAGCAGGTATATCTGATCGATTTGCTTCGCGTATAGTGTACTTCATAATTGTTACAAACATAACACAAAGTTATATTCTGAAAAAAACTTAATCCGACGAAAACGATATAGTTTCACAAAATACCCGATATTTGTGCCCAAAATAAACAAGCCTGAATGGAAAAGAAGAACAAAACTCTTGGTGAATTTATTATTGAACACCAGGCACAGTTCCAGTACTCTTCCGGAGAACTCTCCAAACTTATTAACGCCATCCGACTGGCAGCAAAGGTCGTTAACCACGAAGTAAATAAAGCCGGACTTATAGATATCCTCGGTGCTGTCGGCGATACCAATGTCCAGGGAGAAGAACAGCAAAAGCTTGATGTACTGGCGAACAATAAGTTTATCCAAACCCTGAAAAACCGTGAGATCGTCTGCGGGATTGCCTCTGAAGAAGAAGATGACTTCATACAGGTGAATAGCAACAACCAGCAGAACCAGAATAAGTATGTGGTCCTGATCGACCCACTTGATGGCTCTTCCAATATAGATGTGAACGTATCCGTAGGAACCATATTTTCTATCTATAGACGTGTAACCCCTATCGGGAGCCCGGTGACAATGGAGGATTTCCTTCAGCCCGGTGTTAACCAGGTTGCTGCCGGCTATATTATTTACGGGACCTCTACCATGCTGGTCTATACTACGGGTTATGGTGTAAATGGTTTTACACTAAACCCGGCCATAGGAACCTTCTACCTATCACACCCCGATATGAAATACCCGGAGACGGGAAGTATATATTCAATCAACGAAGGGAATTATTCCCATTTCCCTCAAGGGGTTAAGGATTACATCAAATATTGCCAGAAAGAAGAGGGTGACCGCCCTTATACTTCTCGCTATATAGGATCCCTGGTATCGGATTTCCACAGGAACATGATCAAGGGAGGAATTTATATGTACCCCAAAAGCAGTGTAGCCTCTAACGGCAAACTGCGATTGCTGTACGAGTGCAACCCAATGGCCTACCTTGCCGAACAGGCCGGGGGAAAAGCCAGTGATGGTTATAAAAGGATACTGGAAATTCAGCCCACAGAATTACATGAAAGGGTACCCTTCTTCTGTGGAAGCAGGAAAATGGTAGAGAAAGCAGAAGAATTCATGGCAGTTCACTCCTGATCATCCGCTAGGGTTTAAAAGTGAAAAACCACTAGTGGTTCATAAACTTGATCTCCTGGGTAAAGGTCTCGAGATCTACTCCTGCCTGCACCAGTTTTAGTGCCTTATCTACTACATAGCCTACATTGGCTGGTGTAAAACCAAGCCCGACTCCAAGACGTTTCAGCATGCCGGTCTGTTTGTCACCCAAATGGTGATCAGCATAAACCATCCTGGCCAGGTCATAGAGTCTTTCCAGTCGCTCGTTGTAGCTATTAGGTGGATTCACGGGATGGGAAGCGTAATCCTCAAGGATCTGCTTATAATCATCTTCTGAGATATGCAGATTAGCCGCTAGCCGGTCGAGAAACATCTTTTCCTCCCCGGAAATTACACCATCACTCATCGCTACTTTGACAATTGCAGCAAAATGATCCTGGTTGCGTTTTCTGAAACCACTGTCAAACAAATCTAAAAAACCCATACGTACCGTGTTTAAACAAGGTAAATATAAATTTTTTACCAGTCTTGCCGGCCAATTTCATTGAATAAATTAGACATCGGTAAACCGGTAAGAATTTAAAATGAACGGGAATAACACCCACACCCCCCTTGCGGACTTTCCCTGCAATAGAGAATTATTGCTTATTTTCATGAAGCTATGAACAGCCCTCTTTTAGAATTTACAGATACCGGAATTTACTGCTCCCGGGCCGATATTTACCTGGATCCCTGGAAGCCCGTGAAACGTGCTATCATCACCCATGGACATGCAGATCACAGTCGCTATGGTCATGGAGCGTACATCACCCATCATAAAAATGTTCCCATCATCCGCCATCGACTTGGAGAGATTTCCGTGACCGGTGTAGAATGGGGCGAATCCTTCTCCAGGAACGGGGTACAATTCAGCCTGCACCCGGCAGGTCACATCGTAGGTTCTTCACAGGTCCGGGTTTCATACAAGGATGAGGTTTGGGTTTTTTCAGGCGATTATAAGACCGAGGATGATGGCCTGGCAACTCCGTACGAGAATATTCCCTGCCATACATTTATAACCGAATGCACCTTTGGACTACCGGCTTTTAAATGGCTTCCCCAGGAGGAAGTTTTTAAAGATATTAACCACTGGTGGTCACAGAACAAGTCTGAAGGTAAAACATCTGTACTGTTCGGGTACAGCCTCGGGAAAGCCCAACGATTACTGAAACACCTGGATACCGGCCTGGGTACCATATATACCCATGGCGCCATTGAGAATATGAATGAAGTGATCCGTGAGATCACCCACCTCCCCCCTACGGTACGCATTACCCGGGATACTGAGAAACAAGAGCTTACCGGCAACCTGGTTTTAGCCCCACCCAGTGCACATGGCAGCCCATGGATCCGGAAAATGGTGCCCTATGTTACCGCCACTGCAAGTGGATGGATGGCCTTCCGTGGAGCCAGGAGACGCAGGGCTGTGGACCGGGGATTTGTTCTCAGCGACCATTGTGATTGGCAGGGCCTGCTAAGTAGTATAAATGCCAGTGGAGCCGAGAAAGTCATCTGTACCCACGGCTACTCCGAGATCTTTTCACGTTACCTGAGTGAACAGGGATATGACGCGCGGACGGCCGAGACACAATATGAAGGAGAACTCGCAGAAATGGGTAACAGCAGTACAGAAGTAGATGAGGAAACCCTCGCAGCAGGCGATTAAAAATGACTGCTCTTATATTAACAGCTATCAACGGATGAAGGAATTTGCCGCACTTATTAAAGCATTGGACAGCACCAATAAGACTACACTCAAAGTAAGTGCATTGGCAGAATATTTCAATAAGGCGACAGATCCGGATAAGGTCTGGGCCATCGCTATTCTTTCGCATAGGCGGCCTCCAAGGCCTGTTAATACCACTTTACTCCGGGAGTGGGCTTCAGAATTAGCGGATATACCGCTGTGGCTCTTCGAAGAAAGCTATCATATCGTGGGAGATCTTGCAGAGACCATTGCCCTGGTAGCACCACCCGGTAAAGATGCCGTGGACAAACCCCTGCATGAATACCTCCAGGACATGATCTGGCTGAAAGCACGTACGGAGGAAGAAAAAAAGGAATACCTGCTTACGCACTGGACCCAAATGGACTACTACCAGCGTTTTGTGTTTACCAAACTCATCACCGGTGGATTCAGAATTGGTGTCAGTCAGAAATTGATGACACGGGCACTGTCCCAATCAACCGGCATAGATGAAGATCTGCTGGCCTATAAGTTAATGGGTAATTGGGATCCATCAGAGATCAGTTTCCGGGAATTGATCCTGGAAGAAAAAGAAGGGGACCACTTATCAAGACCATATCCTTTTTACCTGGCTTACGCATTGGAAGATGATATATCCTCGCTGGGCGACATACAGGAATGGTCTGCTGAATATAAGTGGGACGGAATCCGATCACAAGTGATCATCAGGGAGGAACAATTATTTACCTGGACCAGGGGTGAGGAACTAGTGACCGACCGCTACCCTGAATTTGAACAATTCATAGGTCTCATCCCAGATGGGACGGTCTTTGATGGGGAAATACTGGCCTATGATAAAGGGGAAATCGGGGATTTCAACCTTTTACAGACCAGGATCGGCAGGAAAAACATCACCGCTGCCCTACTGAAAAAAGTGCCGGTTATTCTCAAAGTATATGACTTGCTGGAATGGGGAGGAGAAGATATCCGGAAATTACCTTTTTCTGAAAGGCGGAACCTTATGGAGAATCTTTTGAATAGCCCGGAAATTGTCAAGGCCAGGGAAAACGGACTTCCCTTACAATTATCAGAAACCCTGCCACTGGATTCCTGGGAAGCTGTCGCAGAGGCCAGGAAGCATTCGCGCGACATGAAAAGTGAAGGCCTGATGCTAAAACACAAGCATTCGCCTTACCTGGTGGGCCGTAAAAAAGGAGACTGGTGGAAATGGAAGGTAGACCCTTTGACCGTTGATGCAGTGCTTACCTATGCTATGCGCGGCCACGGCAGGAGAAGCAATCTATTTACCGACTATACTTTTGCCCTCTGGGACGAGAATGAGGAAGGTGGGCGCGAACTGGTAACTTTTGCAAAAGCTTATTCCGGCCTTACCGACGCTGAATTCCGCAAGGTGGATGCCTGGATCAAGAGAAATACCTTAGAGCGTTTTGGACCGGTACGCAGTGTAACCCCTCATCACGTATTCGAGATCGCATTTGAAGGTATCGCTAAATCATCACGACATAAAAGTGGTGTTGCCACGCGTTTCCCGCGGATCTTCAGGTGGCGAAAAGATAAAAAGATAGAAGAAGCTAATACCCTGGATGATCTTAAAAACCTTATTCCCTGATGGCCACTAAAAGTACAGACCGGGATAAGGCCTTGTACGCTCTTGCGGAAAACTGGTTCCGGCAACAGCAGTGGAAACCTTTCCCCTTCCAGACCAAAGCGTGGAAAGCTTTCTTAGAGGGGAAGCACGGTTTACTAAACGCCCCTACCGGCAGTGGCAAGACCAACGCCCTCTGGTTTCCAATCGTATTACAATACCTGAAAGACAATCCCGACTATCAAAAAAAACATCCAAAAGGTCTTAAGGCCATATGGATCACACCCCTTCGCGCTCTTTCCCTGGAGATCAAACAATCCGCAGAACGGGTGATCAGGGACCTGGGCACACCACTCACCGTAGGCATCCGTAGTGGAGATACGTCTACTAAGGAGAGAGCCCAGCAAAAACGAAATATGCCCGACTTGCTCATCACCACTCCTGAAAGCCTGCAATTGTTGCTGGCTTCTAAGGGTTACGATAAGCAATTCCGACACTGTTCAGCCATTGTCGTGGATGAATGGCACGAACTGTTGGGAACGAAAAGAGGGGTGCAGATGGAGCTGGGCTTGTCTCGCTTAAAAACAGTAGCACCACAACTTCGTATATGGGGAATCTCTGCAACCATTGGAAACCTGGAACAGGCCCGCGAAGTATTGCTGGGCCCTGCTTCAGAAGCCCTGGAGAATTCGGTCCTGATCCGTGCAAGCATCCCCAAGAAGATCAAAGTACAGAGTATCATTCCCGATAAGATGGACAACTTTCCCTGGCGTGGTCACCTGGGCTTACATCTTATGGAGGACGTGGTTCCCATTATTGAGCGTAGCCGAACCACGCTATTATTCACCAACACCAGGGGACAGTGCGAGATCTGGTACCAGCGGCTCTTGGAAAAGCACCCGGAACTGGCAGGGCTGATGGCCATGCACCACGGAAGTATTGGTAAGGAAACCCGTATCTGGGTAGAAGAAGCTATCAGGGACGAACGATTAAAAGCCGTGGTCTGTACCTCCAGTTTGGATCTCGGGGTAGATTTTGCACCGGTTGAAACCGTGGTGCAAATTGGCGGTCCCAAAGGCGTTGCGCGTTTTATGCAACGGGCGGGAAGAAGCGGACACAGACCGGGCGAAGAAAGTGTAATCTATTTTTTGCCTACCCATGCCCTGGAACTGGTCGAAGCTTCAGCCTTAAAAAAAGCCGTGGAAACTCAAACGGTAGAGGATCGGCTTCCCTTCCTCTACAGCTTTGATGTGCTACTGCAGTACCTGACCACCCTAGCCGTATCTGACGGCTTTGTACCGGGGGAGATTTTCCAGGAGGTTAGAGGGACATTCTGCTTCCAGGATTTACCTGAAGAACAATGGCAATGGCTATTGAACTTCCTGGTAATGGGGAGCCAGAGCTTGCAAT
Source organism: Flavobacteriaceae bacterium (assembly GCA_013003145.1). GTDB lineage: Bacteria > Bacteroidota > Bacteroidia > Flavobacteriales > Flavobacteriaceae > Zeaxanthinibacter. The sequence goes on from JABDLH010000133.1 coordinate 7,368, forward strand.
CTTATGATGAATACAAAAAGGTAGAAGTTGAAGACGGGATTTTCAGGGTCACCAACCGCGGGGTTGCTATGCGCCACCGATTACAGATTGGCACCATTGTCAGTGATGCCCAGATATCCGTCAAATACCAAAAAGGAGGGTATATCGGCACCATAGAAGAGTCGTTTATCTCTAAGCTGAAGCCGGGGGATGTATTTACATTTGCCGGTAGGACCCTGGAATTTTTAAGGGTGAAGGAGATGCAGGCCATGGTGCGAAATTCCAGGTCAAAATCAACCAAGACCCCTAGCTGGATGGGAGGAAGACTAACCCTGACCTCGCAGATGTCCGAGTTGCTCCGGGAAGCACTGTATACGGCAGGGGAGCCGGTTGATCAACAGACAGAAGAAATCAGGGCACTGGAATCTTTATTTAAGAGGCAACGGAAAGAAAGTATTGTACCTAAACCGAGTGAATTCCTGATAGAAACCTTTAAAACCAGGGACGGCTATCATCACCTCTTCTATCCTTTTGAAGGAAGGTTCGTGCATGAGGCAATGGGCAGCCTGCTGAGCTACAGGATCAGCCTCCTGAATCCTATAACATTTTCCCTGGCTTTTAACGACTATGGTTTTGAACTGCTTTCGGATCAACCCATAGACATGCAGCAAGTGCTGGATAATGATCTTTTCACGGTAGAATACATGCACGAGGACCTGCAGAACAGCCTGAATTCCACAGAAATGGCCAGGCGGAAATTCCGGGATATTGCCGTGATCAGCGGGATGGTATTCACCGGCTACCCCAACAAAGGGATCAAAATGAAACACCTGCAAAGCAATTCGCAGTTATTGTTTGATGTATTCCGGGATTATGAACCGGAGAACCTTTTATTTCAACAGGCTTTCCGGGAGACATTTGAACACCAGTTGGAAGAAGGACGGCTACGGATAGCCCTGGAGCGAATCGCAGAGCAGGAAGTAGTCTGGAAGGACTGTAAACAACCAACTCCCCTCTCCTTCCCTATTATCACTGACGGACTTCGAGAAAAATTATCCAGCGAGAAACTGGCAGACCGTATTCAGCGGATGATTGCCAAACTACAGAAATGACTCCGGCAGTATGCGCGAAAATTTGTAGTTGCAGGGTTCCCCTTACTGCTATAATTTTGCCACATGACCCGCTCACTGCCCATCCAGCAATCCAATTTTGAACTGCACCCCAGCGGGGCGCTATATTGGGTAGACCAATCAATGTTGCTTATCAGTGATGTACACTTGGGAAAAGTATCCCATTTTCGTAAATATGGAGCGGCGGTTCCGCAGAATGCTATCGCGGCCAATTTCCGCTTGCTAGATGCTACAGTCCAGGAT
>JABDLH010000185.1 GCA_013003145.1 Flavobacteriaceae bacterium
GACCTTCCCATTGAGAAGAACCGTTACAAGGTGCCGGTGGGGAAACATGTATTTGAGGTAGATGAATTCCTGGGCGCAAACAGTGGGCTGGTTATTGCCGAAATAGAACTTGGGTCCGTAGACGAGACTTATGAACAACCGGAGTGGCTTGGACAGGAAGTGACGGGGGAGCCCGCCTATTATAATTCCCAATTGAGTAAAAATCCTTTTTCATTATGGAGCCCATAAAATATTTTTTAATACTTGCTATTGGTCTAACGCTCTTGTCTGCTTGTGGAGAAGAAGGGTCCGAGGGAAAAATCAGCGAGGAAAATATGCAGTCTACGGAAGACCGTAAATCCGTCAAAGCCCTTAAAGATTCACTGACGCGACTGGGTTACCAGACCTTTGATTATGTGGATGAGGGGACCAATGATACTATCCTCATGCAACAATACTTCCTGGTGCTGTTAAGAAAAGGACCCAACCGGGCCAGCGATAAGCAGGAGGCGGATAGTCTCCAGGAACTACATCTACAGCATATGGGCCGGATGTACGAGGAGGGTTATGCGGATCTTATGGGACCATTTGGCGATGATGGTGATATTCGCGGTATTATTATTTATAACACCCCTACAATAGAAATAGCTGACAGTCTGGCGAACCTGGACCCATTAATCCAGTCAGGTGGTCTTGTAGCAGAGATTCACCCATGGTGGGCCGGTAAAGGATTTGGGTTGCGTTGAATTAACTGCCCAGCAAACCTTCTTTTTCAAGAATAGGCAGGTACTTTAATTCCTGCTCTTCAATACTGTTCTTCCGGAAGATATATTTGCGTTCAAAGAGCTTTCCTTCCGCATAGAAGGTAACAAAGAATTCGTTTTCCAGCTGCAGTACTTCTTCCTGTACCAATTCAATTTTGGCGAAGGAACGGGCTTCGATGACTCCAATGGCGTGACGCATCGTCGAGGTTTTGGTTTCCCCATCATAACCCTTGGATACGATAAGGACCATCTCTATCGCGGTGCTCCTGTTGTTGATCAGGTAAGCATTCCAGTCCTTTGAGAGGAATTTATCATCCCAATCATGAGCCAAGGCCACGTGTACATCTTTTGCAATAGGTATTTCTATATCCTTTCTCATCGTTACAGCTAAATTAGGGATGCTCTTTATTAATAACCCGGCTGTGCCTTAATTTATTGCATCCGGATATAACAGCAGCGTACTATAGCGCACTGCGGAATTGCTCCAGGAACCTGGTATCGTTCTCGCTCAGTAGCCTGATGTCGGATATCTGGTGTAACAACAGGGCAATCCTGTCTATTCCCATCCCAAAAGCAAATCCGGAATAGACCTGAGGGTCTATACCACAATTGCGAAGTACATTCGGATCTACCATCCCGCATCCCATGATCTCCAGCCACCCGGTACCTTTAGTCATCCTGTAGTCCGCTTCGGTCTCCAGGCCCCAGTATACATCTACCTCTGCGCTTGGTTCTGTAAAGGGGAAATACGAAGGCCTTAGCCGGATCTCGGATTTTCCGAAGAGCGCGGTGGTAAAATACTGCAGGGTTTGCTTTAGATCGGCAAAGGAAACACCCTTATCTATGTACAAACCTTCTACCTGGTGGAAAAAACAATGCGACCGTGCAGAGATCGCCTCGTTGCGATAAACTCGCCCAGGAGAAATAGTACGGATGGGGGGTTTATTGTTTTCCATATAACGAACCTGTACGGAAGATGTATGGGTCCGCAAAAGTATATCGGGGTCTGTCTGTATAAAGAATGTGTCCTGCATATCCCTGGCCGGGTGGTGTTCCGGCAGGTTCAAAGCGGTAAAATTGTGCCAGTCGTCCTCGATCTCCGGGCCCTGGGATACATTGAACCCGATCCGGGAGAAAATTTCTATGATCTGGTTCTTGACGATAGAAATGGGGTGCCTGGCACCCAATTCTAGCGGCTCTGAAGGCCTGGTGAGATCGTCGTAGGTCCTGGACTTCGGTGCTTTGCTTTCCACACCGTTCTTCAGGGCCGTCACTTTCTCCGTAGCAGCCTGCTTCAGTTCATTGATGGTCTGTCCGAAGCGCTTCTTATCTTCCGGGGGAACGTTTTTGAACTCGCTGAAATACTGGTTCAGCAGACCTTTCTTCCCCAGGTATTTAATCCGGAAGGCTTCTATAGCTTCTGGCTGGTCCGTTGAAAAGGCATTTACCTCTTCTATATGTTTCTGAATCTGATCTATCATCCGTTCTTGGCTTGGAGAAGTGACCTGTTCGCGGTCATAATCAAGGTTTCACATAAATTTATGTGCGGCAAATTTAAAACATTTAAGCTTCCTAACAGAGCTTTCCTTTAAAATTGAAAAAGGCCCCGGTGACGGGGCCTTTTTAAGTTATGCGATTTTCTCAGTATCGTTCATATGGGTCTTAAGCCAGGCCACACATTCTTTAAAGTTTTTAAAGATGTGTTCCTCAGGGATAAGATCCGGAATGATGTCAATACGTTCCATCATGTACTGAGGTTGAGGCAATACGCCCACTAAGAGTACCACCATATCCTTCTTTTTCAGGTCTACCATCACGTCTTCCATGGCATAGAGACCGGATTGATCCATATACTGCATCCTGCCCATCCTTATGATGACGGCATCTGCGGTATGCGGGATCTGCTCGGCCAATTGTTGAAAATCACTGGTAGAGCCAAAGAAAAGCGGACCTTTAATATGCTTGATGAACACTTTCTCCTTGAATCTTTCAGGGAAGTTTTTTTCATCGGCCCAAGCTTTCTCTTTAAGCAGGGGCTTGATGTCGGATCGCTCCGCGGTCAGGTCTCCCATTTTTTTCATGAACATCAGGGAGGCAATGATGAGTCCCACACCTACAGCATACACCAGGTTCCAGACTGAAGAAAGTACAAGGACCACCAACATTATGATCACTTCTGAACTCAATTTCACTGGGCCAACCTTGATGTCTTTAGGAAGGTTCGGGATAGCTTTCAAGCCTTTGTAGTCCATAACGCCAATACCTACGGTTACCAGGATACCGGCCAATACAGCTGCGGGTATCTGTGAAGCTACAGGTCCCATAGCCAGTAATATCACCAATAGTAATAAACCGGCGATCATACCTGAAAGCCTTGTCTTACCACCGGACTTAATGTTTACCACTGTTCGTATCGTTGCTCCTGCTCCGGGGATACCTCCAAAGACTGCTGCAATACTGTTACCAATACCCTGACCGACCAATTCCTTATTTGGCTGGTGCTTGGTTTTGGTCATGTTATCTGCCACTACCGAGGTCAATAATGAATCAATAGCACCCAGTAGTGCAAGGGTCAGGGCCGTAAAAATATAGGGCGTGACCGCAGATAGTTTAAACTGGGTAAAGATCTCCATCTGTGGCATTGGCAGTCCTTCCGGGATCCGTTCTATAGGACGATAATCCAGTCCGAAGCCGTAAGCGATACCGGAGACTACTATAAGTGCCACCAATGTGCTGGGAATGGTGGTGGTAATACGTTTAAAGCCATAGATGATAATTATCGTAGAGAGTGCAAGGATCAGTTCCAGCCAATTGATATTCTGAACTGCCCTTGGCAGCACAGAAAGTGTCCCTAATACCCCGGAGGCCTCTTTTGCTGCCAAGGTCTTAGCTTCTTTATCTATATCTGCCTGGGTGGTCTGCTCTGCCCTGCTGATGGTCTCCTCGAAATCTTCCAGGACCAGTATTCCTTCACCGGCTTCCTCCCTGAGGATATTCTCCAGGATGATCTCTTCTGCCATAGGAACATACTGCTCAACATATTCACCGTCTTCTTTTGGATAATACCCAATGGCCGGTAAAATCTGAGTAACCAGTATGATCACCCCGATGGCCGTCATAAACCCGGATACCACGGGGTAGGGGATATATTTAATGTACTTCCCAAACCCCAGGGCTCCCAGCCCGATCTGCATCAGACCTGCAAGCAGGAAGACCGTAAGTATAGCGGGGAGTGCTTTATTAACATCTCCTTCGAACATTGCAATCATCCCTGCAATGATCACCATACTCACCGCAGTCATAGGGGCAGTAGGCCCCGAGATCTGTGTGTTGGTTCCTCCGAAAAGGGCTGCAAAGAACCCTATAAAAATAGCACCGTATAACCCAGCACTAGGACCCAGTCCGGAACTGACCCCGAACGCAAGGGCCAGAGGGAGTGCTACGATTCCGGCAGTAATCCCACCGAATAAATCACCTTTTATATGTTTAAACATCTTGTATCTAGTTAGTTAAGATTTAATATCAGAAATTTGTGCTTACAGGAAAGTAACTTCTCCTGACTCTATGTCGTACATAGCTCCTTTGATCACGATTTCCCCATTTTCTTCCATCTCCTTCAGAACTGGGCTGTTCTTACGGATATTCTGGATGGTCAATTCTACGTTCTTTTTGGCTACGCTATCCACAAATTCAAGGTTCCCTGAATTTCTCTCGCTAGCATCCTGGGGTTCTGATACGGCCTCAACCGCCGGCCTGATCTTTCCTAACAGGGTGGTGAGGTTTCCAAGTTTAGCATCATCACAAGCTCCTTTTACAGCACCACAACTGGTATGGCCTAAAACGACAATGGCTTTAGTACCTGCTAACTTACAGGCGAACTCCATACTGCCGAGGATATCCTCATTGGCGATATTACCGGCAACACGGGCGCTGAAAATATCACCGATCCCCTGGTCAAATACTACTTCCTGGGGAACCCGGGAGTCTATACAGCCAAGGATGGTTGCAAATGGGTACTGCCCACCGGAAGTCTGTGTAACCTGGTCCAGTAGATCGCGATCTGTGTTCTTATTCTGAACAAATCGCTTATTTCCTTCTTGTAAAATGCTAATAGCTTTCTCAGGTGTAATTGATGCCTGTGCTTCTTTTGTCAGTGTTTTCATAGTTCGAGGTATGAGTAATTAAAATGGATATTCCCATAAAATCAGCATGCTGATTTACAGGTTTAATAAAATGGTTAATAGATAGTTGTGTATCCTTCCCATAGGCTATATGGAAGGAATGAGATGAGGTAATTTGCTTTTTAAACGAACTTGGGGGGTGGAATTATTACTTCCCAGTCAACTTGGGGTATCCCCAAATCTGTATAAAAAGGCGTTTCTGATGCGAGGGAATCGAGTTGCAGGAAACAGTTGAGCCCGGCAGCCTGGTTAAAGACTGTCTGGTGCAATTCAGGTTTTGCATCCTTGTGTTCTTCCTCCGTCAAAGTCATTACCACCCCAATAGCCTCTTCATCGACCAATGTTATGATCGACGGCGCCAGGAGTGAAAATGCCCATAAAAGGCAGAAGTATGTAATGAATTTAGAACGCATACTTTTTTTAAGATGCACAAAAATAGGAGTAAATCCTGAATATTCTGTTAAGAGCGCCTTAATAATCCTTTAACAGCTGTATCACCCCTTGTGGAACCCACCCGGTTTTACCGTCAGATAGGCGTATTTTCTGCCAGTTCTCAAGAGCTTCCAGGGCCTGTACCTTCGTGCCCTCGTGCAGTAAGAAAGCTTCCGTACTTCTCTCGTTAGGTTCAGAACGCACCACCACTTCTTCTTCAAAGATTATAGCGGGGTTATCAGCCTTGTAATCCAAGTATTCTACGTAGGCGAAGATTAAACTCAGGATGCACAGGAACAGGGCAACCAGGCTGCTTATAAAGGATACCCTCTTCTGCGTAGTGAAGCGGAAAAAATAAAATGCGATGTATAGGAGCACAAAGAGGATCCCGAAAATGATTGCGGCCACAGCCCATTGGTCAAAACTCATCTGACCCGTAATTGAATTGACAAACCTGCTGATGCCTGTTTGCGGAACTTCATCAATGTCGTCCAATGTCATATTCCTCGCGTATTCCAGGTTTTCTAATATCTCACGGTCCCCCGGTGCTAACAATAAGGCTTTTTCGTAGTTATAAATACTGGGAGCAATTTCGTTCAACTTGTAGTAACTGTTCCCAAGGTTAAAGTAGAGAGCGGCAGAGTGCTGACCGGCGTCCAGGATTTCCTGGTAATACGTGATAGCCTCTTCGTAATTCCCTTCGTTATAAGCTTTGGTGGCCTTATTAAAAGTCGCTTCGCTCTGGGCGAAAAGCCCAAAAAGCGAGAAGAAAAACACAAGGGTAATAGCGTATTTCATAGTTACAGTTGTTTATCCATTGAAGAGATTACTTCACTCGCTTCCTGGTAATCCTGTTGCATCTGCACATTAGAAAAAGGACTGTAGCGGGCCATTTCACAGTTTTTCAAGAGAGCAATAAAGCGATCGGCCGTTCCTGAATCCACTTGTCTCTGTTCTAATAGTGTGGCGATCTTATCCTTACTGAATTCCGAGGTCTCAATTTTAAGTTTAGCCTTCAGGTAGTTGTGCAAGGCTTTTTCCAAGGCGATATAGAACGCCTCTTTCTGTCCCAGTTCACGTTTGGCTTTAGAGAGGTATTTCCTTGCCAGCCTGTTTGCCTTCCTTACTTTATTCCCCACTACATCACTCGCGATCTCCTCCCGTTTCTTACCCGTCATTATAGCTAGTGGAATAAGGAGCAGGGGTAAGAACAGCCACAGCCAGAAAGCAAGAGATCCAAAGAAATGGGTAGCAGTCTTTGGCTGTAAGCCCGCTTTGGTCTTCAGGAAATGAAATTGGTTCTCAGCACCAACTACACTCTGCTTCCTGGGCCCGGAACTACTGCTCTCATAGCGACCTGTTGACGGCCCGGCAAGAACATTGATGATAATCTCATCGGAACGCAGGGTGTTATATTTGCCGGTACGGGGATTAAAGTAGCTAAAACCGATACCCGGGATAGGATATTTCCCCTTGGTGTCCGGAACAATGGTGTAGTGGTTACTAACACTGCCCTGCATACCTGATAGGGTGGTGCGTACTTGTTCCTCGAATTCAGGGTCATATACCTCCAGGGCCCCCGGGAGGTTGAGTTCCGGTAATTGGAACAATTTTAAATTCCCCTTTCCTTTGACTTCTACCACCGCCTGTAAGGACTCTGAGGCGTTCAGTTCATTTTTGCTCGTGCTTACGGATAAATTAAATTCACCGACGGCACCATTAAAATCTGCTGGTTTCCCGGCCAGGGGTAATGGTTTTACATTCATCGTCCGCCTGCCTGCTGACACAGTCCTGTTGGTCTGCGTAAAGATCCTTCCGCCAAAGAAATCTCTTTTATTGGTCGGCACATCAATAGTGACTTCCAGGGATAGGGGTTCAATTTCCAGCTGCCCGTCTTTTTGCGGATAGAGGACCACTCTTTTCAGAACCACGTAGCGATAGGGCTTACCATCATAAGTACCGTTCTGCACATCATAACGGGTTACGGGGATGTCCTGGCTCCAGAAATTGTTATACTTGGGATTATCCAGCGGCCTGAAATTGGAAACATTAACCGATGGGCTTACATAGAGCTTGTAGACCACGCTTACAGCTTCGTTCAGGTAGGGATTGGTCTTGGATACTTCTGCGACCAGGTGAAGACTTTCTTCCGCGACATCATCTGCAGTCATCTGGTCACTGGGTTTATCTACGGCTGCAGTGACCTCAACTTTTTTTTCCAGTGATTTATACAGCTCACCGTCTATTTCTATGGTGGCCTGGCCAATGGTAAAAACGCCTCGTGCCGTAGGGGCCAGGGTATAGGAATAGGTCTTGGAATAGGAGCGAACCCCATTTACCCAGGATGAACTGATGTTTTGCAAAGGTCCGCCTACAACCCGGAAACCTTCAAAATCTGGAGGGGTAAAATGATCCCCGTCTTTGTTCATTGTAAAGTCTACCCTCAGCCGTTCATTGATCCCGAGCTTATCCTTGCTCAATTGTAACT
>JABDLH010000239.1 GCA_013003145.1 Flavobacteriaceae bacterium
GTGTTGAATTTATCCGCGATCTGCCGTAGCGGACGGAACAATTCACTGGAGAGCATGATAAAAGTAAATATCATCCCGTATTCTTCCACATTCACGTTGGTGACATTCAGTAACCCCCCGTACCAGACAATAAGCCCTACGGTTATCGAGGAAACAATGTCAGCAATGGGGAAGAAGAAAGAGTTGTACCATACGGTTTTAAGCCATGCATCCTGGTGTTTCTTATTGATCTCCCTGAAATTCCTGCTTTCTATTTTTTCTCGTGTAAAGAGCTGAACGATCTTCATCCCTGTAATTCGCTCCTGCACAAAGGAATTAAGATTAGAAACCTGGGCTCTTACATCGATAAAGGCTTTTTTCATCGCCTTCTGGAACAACCTGGTCGCATAGATGATCAGCGGCAGCAGGCTAAATACGATCAGGGACAACTTCCAGTTGATCACTAACATAGTGATAGCCACCACCACCATTTTGAGCAGGTCAGCGACGATAACAAAAAATCCCTGGCTGAAGATCTCCCCGATACGCTGAAGGTCGGCAACGGCCCTGGTGACCAAAACCCCGATCGAGGAATTGTCAAAGTACTTCATACGGAAGCCCATCATGTGACGGAACAGCCGGATACGAACGTCGCGAATTACGGATTCACCGAGCCAGTTGGCGTAGTAATTAAAGAGTAATTGACTGATCACCTGCCCGATAAGCACCCCGCCAAGGGCAAGGACAAGGTTCAGAAGTGCCTTGGCATCTTCCTGTTTAATAGCCTCATCAACGATATCACCTACAAGAAGAGGAGTGAGTACAGCAAATCCCGATATCAGGATCGCAGCCAGGGCTACACCGTAAAAGGTAAGCTGATAGGGCTTTGTGTGCTCCATCAACCTGTTGAATAACCTTAAATCAAATGCTTTCCCGCCTTCCTGATCCATAAAAGAATATCGTCAATATGTACTTTAATCCTGGGATCCACCACGCTGTTGACCGCGATAAACCATCAATGCTTCCGGGTATTCAACCCGGGTCAAATATAATCCTTTTGCAGCTACGGAGGCTCCTGCCTCTCCCCTATCCTTACTTTTTATAATAGCATTAACATCTTGGCTACCGATCTTCCCGAGGCCCACCTGTAGCAGGGTGCCAACCACTGCCCGTACCATATTACGGAGGAACCTGTCTGCTGTAATATGAAATATAAGTTTCTCGCCATCCTGCACCCAATGTGCTTTACGCACATCGCAAATAAAAGTTTTCACATCCGAATTTGTTCGTGAAAACGACTCAAAATCCGTGTGCTGCAGAAGCAACCCTGCTGCCTCGTTCATAGCCGTGATATCGAGTTCCTGTTTTACCCATAAGGCGTAATCTCTCAGGAAGGGATCTTTACGGTATCTGATCCAGTATTCGTACGATCTTTCGACTGCAGAAAACCGGGCATGTGCCTCTTCGGGAACCGGGAATATTTCTTTAACGCCTATATCCTCCGGAAGTAATGCATTTAACCGGTATACCCAGTGATCAATATCCTCTAACTTATCCGTATCAAAGTGCGCATACATCTGCCGGGCATGCACCCCGGCATCTGTTCGGCCGGCAGCGGTAAGGGTAATATCCTTTCGCATCAAGGTTCCCATCGCCCCCTGCAGCACTTCCTGTACCGTCTGAGCATTAGGCTGCATCTGCCATCCATGGTAGGCAGTACCATCGTAGGAAAAGTGGATAAAATATCTCAAGGCTTATCGCTATTTTTGTGAGCCACAAAGATACCTGAATCTTTTATTTTCAATACCGGCCCGGACCGCCCGTAACCAAAAAGGAACAGCGGGCCGGGCAGGAATAAAAAAAAGCCCACAGCAAATGACCAACATTCTTCTTCTTTCCGATACACACGGATACATAGATGATACCATATTAAAATACGCCAAACAAGCTGATGAGATCTGGCATGCCGGGGACATTGGTACGCTGGAAGTAACAGATGCCCTGAAAAAGCTTAAACCGGTGAGAGCGGTGTACGGCAATATTGACAACCACCAGATCCAACAAGAATTCCCCTTGCATAATCGATTTATGTGCGAGGGAGTCGATGTATGGCTCACTCATATTGGTGGGTACCCCGGCGCCTATAATTATCGTATCAGGGAGATGCTGAACAAAAACCCTCCCAAATTATTCATTTGTGGCCACTCTCATATTCTCAAGGTCATAAATGATAAGAAGCTAGGGCTGCTACATATGAATCCGGGTGCCTGCGGAAAACAGGGATTTCATCAGGTGCGCACCATGTTGCGCTTCAGTATATCCGGGAAAGATATTTCTAAGCTCGAAGTGATAGAGCTGGGCAAACGGGGGTAAAAAGCAAAAAACCCTGACGAGCAATGCTCACCAGGGTCTTACGCACTAATACTACTAAGATGTTAGGTTTAACGTAAGCGATCTACAGATTTTACAAGATCTTCATCCTTCTTTATGGACTTGTTGGCCAAGACCAAGAAAACGATAGAAAATACAGGAATCAACATCCCAATACCCTTCTCTGAAACCGAGGTTTCTCCGGATAAGTTTAGTGATCGATAAACGAAAAATCCCAGTAAAAAAAGATTCAATATTATATTAAAACGGTTACAAATGAACTGTTTTTTTCGAAACTTGAACAGGGAAATGGCCACAATTGCCAAAAGGGCAGATCCAAAAAAGGAAGCAGAGATGAGTACGTCATCTTTTGCGAACATCGCGTTGCCATCTGCATCAGACCACAGATTAAGCCAGAAAGGAAGCACTCCTCCTAAAATGGCAACAATCAGTAAATATAAGCTCTGAATTCTTTGGATCATGGTCTAAATGGTCATTCGAAGTGCAAAAATACAGGTCTTTTTGAATTTTACAGGGCAAATATTGAAAATTATTTGTAATATTGCTTTGTTATTAGATGTAACACTTACCGACTGGGATATCATTCCCTCGTAACACCCACAATAACACTACTTCATAGACTTTTTTACCAAAGTATAACTTATTCAATACTCGATGTTTGAGATTTCCGATTTAAAAGCAAAGAAGCTTCCCGAGCTTCAAAGCATTGCTAAAGATTTAAATGTTTCTAAATATAAAACCCTGAAAAAATTAGACCTGGTCTACCAGATTCTCGATGTTCAGGCCAGCAACCCCAAGGCTGTAAAAGAAACTGTAGCTACGACAACCGCAGCCCCAACAGAGAACAAGGACTCACAAAATAAGGACACCCCGACTAAGGAACCGCAAAACAAGGATTCCAGGAACAAACCTAAAAGGGCCCGTGTCAGCAAAGACAGTCCTAAGGATAACCGTGGCAGCAACAACGCCCCGCAACAAAAATCTGAAGCTCCCGCTTCTAAGCCTGAAAGACAGGAAAAACCTGAAGAAAAACAACAGGACAACAGGCAGCAGGGTAACCGGGACAAAAATAACCCTCAGCAGAAGTCCAGGGATAAAAGGAGTCCTCACCCTAAAAGCAACAGGGAGAAAAAAGACAACAACAATTTTGACAAGGATCTGAAAAACAAGTACAAGCAACCCGAGTACGAGTTTGACAGCATCATAGAAAGCGAAGGAGTCCTGGATATCATGCAGGACGGTTACGGCTTTTTAAGATCATCGGATTACAACTACCTTTCATCTCCTGACGATATTTATGTATCTCAATCCCAGATACGCCTGTTTGGTTTAAAGACCGGCGACACTGTTCTAGGAAACGTAAGACCGCCTAAAGAAGGAGAAAAGTATTTCCCGCTTATCAAGGTGAACAAGATCAATGGCCTGGACCCGCAAGTGGTCAGGGACCGAGTATCTTTTGAGCATTTGACACCCTTATTTCCAAGGGAAAAATTTAAACTGGCCGAGCGCCAGAGCAACATCTCTACCCGGATCATGGACCTGTTCTGCCCTATTGGTAAAGGACAGCGTGGTATGATCGTATCCCAACCTAAGACGGGTAAAACCATGTTGCTAAAAGATATCGCCAACGCTATTGCGGCCAATCACCCGGAGGTATACCAGATCATCCTTCTTATAGATGAAAGGCCAGAAGAAGTTACAGACATGCAACGTAACGTACGTGGAGAAGTAGTAGCCTCTACTTTTGACAAGGAAGCTACCGAACACGTAAGGGTCGCGAACATTGTCCTTGAAAAAGCCAAGCGACTTGTAGAATGCGGGCATGATGTCGTTATCCTGCTCGATTCGATCACCCGATTGGCAAGAGCATACAATACGGTTCAGCCGGCATCCGGGAAAGTATTATCCGGAGGTGTGGACGCGAATGC
>JABDLH010000252.1 GCA_013003145.1 Flavobacteriaceae bacterium
TAAGCTCCAGGGATTCTGTCCGCTCACTGCTCAATAGCCAGGGATATTTCTACGCCACCGTAGATAGTACTGCAAGGCTGGGAAAACCCGAAGAGGTTGAACGAGAGCTCAGGAAGCAGGTGAATAAAGCTTATCGGGCAGGTATAGACGTAACCCATCTGGATGCCCATATGGGAGCGGCGTTGAGCACCCCGGATTTTATTGCGGCCTATATGCGGGTAGCTAAAGAGTTCAGACTGCCACAATTATTACCAAAAAGCATTCAGCAGTCAGACCATCCCGCCATCCGGGAACTGCTAGACCAGAATACAATTCTCATGGATGGCATCCATACCGTGACGCCGGAGGATTACAGGAAGGGACCGGAAAAATATTACGATCGCTTATTGAGAGAGCTACCCCCGGGACTGCACTGCTTGCTGATACACCTGGCCTATGACGATGAAGAGATGCAAGCCATTACTGTTGATCATCCTGATTGGGGTGCAAGTTGGAGACAGGCCGATTACGATTACTTCACCAGTGATGCATTTCGGAGTTTGCTGCAGGAAGAAGATATCATCCTGGTGACCTATCGCGAATTGCGCGATAAGATCAGCAGGGCCGAATAGTTTTAACATTTAACATATTGTTAAAACCCCATTTTAAGAATTGATTTTTTGATACCTTGTAAGGACAACCAATTTCACAACTAACAAGCTTGTTATGCCAACTTATCAGATTAAAGTAAACGGGACAAGTCGTTCCGTCAATGTCAGTGAAGACACCCCCTTATTATGGATACTCCGGGATCATTTGGATCTGGTAGGGGCTAAATACGGATGTGGTATTGCCCAGTGCGGGGCATGCACTGTTCATCTGGACGGGCAGGCAGTTCGCAGTTGCGTGCTGACAGCGGCACAAGTCGAGAACAAGGAGATCACCACGATTGAAGGACTTTCAAAAGACGGCTCGCACCCGGTACAACAGGCCTGGAAAGAGGTAGATGTTCCCCAGTGCGGCTATTGCCAGGCAGGACAGATCATGACTGCAGCGGCTTTCCTGGAAAAAAACCCAAACCCGGAGTCTCAGGATATCAAAAGTGCTATGCAGGGGAATCTCTGCCGTTGTGCTTCATATAGCCGTATATACAAAGCTGTGGAAAAGGCAGCATCTAACATGAGCTAATACTCATCAGCTGATTTTAATACAGGCCGGGGCTAAAAAACCGGTTCTTTATCAACAACTATTCACAAAACCAACGATATGTCTACTTCCAAGCCATCAATAACCTTCAGCCGACGCGATTTTATGAGAACCAGTTCACTGGCCAGTGGAGGAATATTAATCGGGTTTAATCTTTTTACTGCATGTAAACCAGAGGCCAAACCTCCTGTAGATCTTGCATCGCTCAATTACAACGACTTTAATGCCTTTATTAAAATTGCAGACAATGGAGCTGTCACTATCTTTTCTCCGAACCCGGAAATAGGGCAGGGGGTTAAGACTTCCATGCCCATGTTGATCGCGGAAGAATTAGATGTATCCTGGGATAAGGTACTGGTAGAACAAGGAGTTCTGGATACCAATAATTACACAAGGCAGGTTGCCGGAGGTAGCCAGTCGATCAGGTTTGGCTGGGAACCACTCCGACAGACCGGTGCCACGGCCAGGCAGATGTTGGTAAATGCCGCTGCAGCCCGGTGGGGAGTAGATCCCTCGGAATGCTCTACCAGCGAAGGTGTCATTACTAACGGAGCAGGGGAAACCCTGGGATACGGGGATGTAGTTAAGGATGCAGCCGGAATGGAAGTACCGGATAAAGTAAAACTTAAGAAGAAATCAGAATATAAGATCATCGGGAAAGACACCTGGAATGTTGACCTGGATAAAATAATCACCGGCCAACCGCTATTCGGCCTGGATTATAAAAAAGAAGGAATGTTGATTGCTTCTGTTATACGACCACCGGCATTCGGTCAAAAACTGGATTCCTATGATGAATCTGCGGCCAAGCAAATAGAGGGTGTGTTGGATGTGGTTCCTTTTGGCGATAAGATCGCGGTCCTGGCCAAGGATACCTGGACAGCCATGAAGGGCAAAAAAGCTTTGGATGTCAGTTGGAAAGACGATAGTAAATTGGAGAGTACGGCCGATCACGATCGTATCCTGACCGGCTTGCTGGATGGAAAAGAGTTCCAGACGCTAAGAGCCGATGGGGATGTGAAAAAAGCATTTGCCAGTGCCGATAAGGTACTGGAAAGGACTTATGAATCTCCGTTTCTCCCACATAATTGCCTGGAGCCTATGAACTTTTATGCGGATGTCCGCAGCGATAAAATTCACCTGGTAGGCCCAATTCAGACCCCTGAGCGTACAGCCCAGGAAATCGCAGAAAAATTAGGGCGAAACCCAGATGAAATTCACCTGGAAATGACCCGGATGGGCGGTGGTTTCGGGAGGAGGTTGTACGGAGATTTTGCCATGGAAGCTGCGGAAATTTCGAGCAAGGCCGGGAAACCAGTGAAAGTCGTCTTTTCTCGGGAAGACGATATGGCTGCCGGAATTTACAGGCCGGCGATAAAATACAGGATAAAGGCTGCAGTAAAAGACGGTGAAGTAACTGCTTACCATCTTAAGGAAGCATCGGTCAACAGTAATATGTATGGCCTGATCCCTAATTTCTTTCCCGCCGGGGCTATTGAAAATTACCAGGTGGATGTCGCCAAGCACGATAGTAATATAACCACCGGGGCATGGAGAGCCCCTTATACTAATTTCCTGGCCTTTGCAGAACAGAGTTTCTTTGATGAACTCGCAGAAATGATGGAAGTAGACAGGGTTCAGTTAAGGCTGGATCTTTTACAGAATGTAAAAGGAACCACGGACGAACGGATACAATATTCCCCGGAACGAATGGAAGAGGTCATTAAGACCGCTGTAGAGAAATCCGGTTGGGGTAATCAGCCCGATGGTGTATACCAGGGCTTTGTCAATTATTACTGCCATAACAGTCATGTGGCCGAAGTGGCCAACGTGGAGATCGAAGATGGCATGCCGGTGGTGAAAAAGATAACCTGTGTGGTCGATTGCGGGATAGTTGTCAACCCATTAGGAGCAATGAACCAGATAGAAGGAGGAGTAATCGATGGTGTCGGACATGCCATGTACGGGGATTTTGCATTTGAAAAAGGTGTACCCCAGTCCGGTAATTTTGACAGTTACAGACTGATCAGGATAAACGAGGCTCCGGAAGTGGAAGTGCACCTGATGGAAAACGATTTCTCCCCCACAGGCCTGGGGGAACCCACCTTGCCGCCAGCAGGGGGCGCTGTTGCCAATGCTTTAAAAGCCGCTACAGGCAAGCGCTTATACAAGCAACCTTTTACAAAATACCCGGAATTACTAACCGTTCCCGAAAAGGAAATAATAGGATAATATGACTGTATTACTTTTTGGTGTTACCAGGGATATCGTAGGTGCCGAGGCCCTGGAAATGCCTGTTGATAAGGTAGGATCAATACGTACCGTTGGAGATCTCCGAAGCTACCTGCAAGATACTTTTCCGTCGCTGAAAAATTTGTCTTCACTCCTGGTAGCCGTCAATAATTCATACGCCGAGGATGACATCAAACTCGATAATTTTGATGAAATTGCATTGATACCGCCGGTTAGCGGTGGGTAGTACCCAGAAACTATCACTCCCAACAGCCAGGGAGCTTATTAATCAATCCATTAGCAGCTTATATGCTCATAGACAACCATCATAGAACAATTAATTACCTGAGACTGGCGGTTACCGATCGTTGTAACTTACGTTGCAATTACTGCATGCCCTCAGAAGGCATACAATTCGCTAAAAAAGAACAACTGCTGACTACGGAAGAATTGTGCCGGGTGAGTGCATTGATGGTGGCAGAAGGAATAGATAAGATAAGGATTACCGGTGGTGAGCCTTTTGTTCGGAAAGACCTGATGGTATTATTGCGATTCCTGGCCGGTCTAAAAGATCTGAAAGACATTTCAATTACGACGAATGCCACCCTGATCGGTCCTTATATCGAAGAACTGAAAGAACTGGGTGTGACCAATGTCAATGTCAGTTTAGATGCCATTGACCGGGAAAATTTTAAGCGGATCACCAGGCGAGATCAATATGACCTGGTATTCCAAAACCTGAAGCTGTTGATCGATAAGGGTTTTAATGTGCGTGTCAATTGCATTGTCCTGGATGGTCAGAATACGGAAGAGATCATCCCGATGCTTCAATTGGCCAAAGATTACCCAGTATCGGTAAGATTCCTGGAAGAGATGCCTTTTAACGGGGGGAGCAAGAGTTTTAATAGTATTCGCTGGGATCATCATAAGATCCTGGACACCATAAGCTCGGTCTACCCGGAGTATGATAAGCTGGAATCTCCCGCAACTTCTACTTCAGTAAACTACAAGATTAAAGGGCATAAAGGAAGTTTTGGAATCATCCCTTCATTCAGCAGAACTTTTTGTGGTAGTTGTAACCGGTTGAGGATTACGGCCAAGGGTGATGTGATCACCTGCCTCTATGGCAAACCAAAAGCCAATATCAGGGACCTGATCCGCGGGGATAATAGCGCTGAAGCAGTTACTAAAGCCGTAAGACAGGCCATCGGTAAGAGGGCGAAAACAGGTTTTGAAGCACAGGAAAATTTTGATGGAGTTTTTGAGAATTCCATGACCTCTATCGGAGGCTGAAGAATTGCAATTATGAGTAGAAATAATCATAAGAAAGAAGGAGTGCCACCGCTTTATGGACTTGTATTATGCGGAGGTCAAAGCAGTAGGATGGGCCAGGACAAAGGATTGATTTCCTACCATGGAATACCGCAAAGAGAATATCTGTACAAGTTGCTGAGTCAACATTGCGAAAAAACATTTATGAGTATTCGTTCGGAACAACTCGACTCCTTAGATAGCCACTTCAATACGATAATCGATCAAGATAAATATCGAGGTCCCTACAACGGACTTCTTAGTGCGCATGCTCAATTTCCTGAAGCAGCATGGCTAGTACTTGCCTGCGATCTCCCGCTTATGGATGATGAAGGGATCCGCACCCTGGTTGATTCCAGGAGGACGGGTAAGATAGCCACCGCCTTTACAACCTCTCGATCCGATCTGCCGGAACCCCTGGCAGCTATCTGGGAACCCGCTGCCCTGGAAGAATCCATTGCCTACCTCGTAAATGCAAAGAGCAGCTGCCCGAGGAAATTCCTGATCAATTCAGAGACCGAATTGCTTAGGGCGACAAAAGATGAATGGCTTATCAATGCTAATTCCCTGCAAGACTATAAAGAAGTCCATGAGAAACTAAAAATGTCGTGAAAAGTAATCGTTACATCAGGCAGACCACTTTAAAAAGTTTTGGGCAGGAAGCCCAGAAAAAATTGGCTGATGCCAGGGTGCTCATTGTAGGGTTAGGAGGTTTAGGCCTTCCTGTTGCCCAGTACCTCAATGCCATGGGCGTGGGTACATTGGGTTTGGTTGATGGGGATGTGGTAGAGCTTCATAATTTACAGCGGCAGGTATTATATACTGAAGAAAATTGTGGCACCTCTAAACTGGAGGCTGCGATCCGCTTTTTGGAAAAGCAAAATTCAGAGACAAATCTGAAGGGTCACCAGCTTTTCCTGGATCGGAATAATGCCTTGAACATTATTGAGAACTACGATGTCATTGTTGACGCTACAGACAATTTCCCGGCGCGGTATCTCATCAATGATGCTTGTGTCATACTAGGTAAGCCATTTATATATGGTGCTTTACACGCCTTTGAAGGACAGCTGAGCGTATTTAATTACCGCGAAGGACCAACCTACCGCTGCCTCTTCCCGAATATGCCTAAGAGTGGCGAAATTGCAAATTGTGATCAACACGGGGTATTGGGAGTATTGCCGGGAATTATAGGAAACTTACAAGCCCTGGAGGCTGTAAAAGTAATCACGGGTATAGGTCAAGTATTGTCAGGTAAACTGCTGCTTTTTGATGGACTCTCACAGCGTACCCAACAAATAAATTTCACTTTAAAGACAGAAAACAGGCAAATCAAATCCCTGGCTGAAGATTATAACAGTGCTAGCTGCGATGCACGAATGAAAAGCCAGGAGATAGAACTCTTCTTAAAAAAATCATATGATCCGGATTCTGACCAGCTTATAGACGTACGTTCATCAGAAGAATTTAAGGAGGACCATTTACCCAATGCCATTAATATTCCTTTAAATGTATTGGATCAGAACCTGGATGTTCTGCATCCGGCAAAAAACGTCTACTTGCTCTGTGCTTCCGGCTTACGCAGCCAGAAGGCATGGGAACTCCTGAAAGATCATGTAGCCCCAGAGCGACTCATCGTGATCCAAGGAGGTATGAATACACTCCGGATGGCCACAAAACCGTAATGATATATCGAATTTATCCACAACTATGACAGAAACGATGATTACCTATAAGGAAGCAATGCAGGCAGTTTTAAACCAGGCTTGTCGTTATGGGGAAGAACTTGTTTTTCTCAAAGATGCAGGTGGCAGGGTACTGGCCGAAAATATTTATGCCGACAGGGATTTTCCTCCTTTTGACCGGGCCACCAAGGACGGCATTGCTATTCGGTTTGAGTCTTTCCAGGGTGGGCGTAAAGATTTTGAAATAGAATCGGTGGTTCCTGCAGGAGAGCCACTCACTGCGCTCAGGGAGACAGAACACTGTGTTGAGATCATGACAGGAGCCGTGGTGCCTATGGATACAGACACGGTAGTGATGTACGAAGAGGTTGATATCGCACACCAGGTGGCAACACTAAAAACAAACCCGGTTAAAGGGCAGAATATACATCGGCGTGGAAGTGATCTTAAAAAGGGTGATATCCTTATTACAGAGAACAGCAGGATTACTCCAGCAGAAATAGGAATTCTCGCATCGGTAGGGTGCGAACAGGTCAAGGTGAGGAAACTTCCTAAAGTTGCCATCATCTCTACGGGGAACGAATTGGTAGAGGTAGGACAAACCCCTTTGCCACACCAGATCAGGAAGTCTAATGCCCACACGCTCTACACGGCATTAAAAAATGAAGGAATCACCCCGCTCTTATTGCATGTATATGACGATGTGGATATGATCCGGCAAAAATTGCAATACGCCATTGAAGAAATGGATGTACTCCTTCTGAGTGGAGGGGTATCTAAGGGTAAATATGATTTTATACCCGGTATCATGAAGGACCTGGGTGTAGAAAAGATATTTCATCGTGTACTGCAGCAACCGGGGAAACCTTTTTGGTTCGGGAGCAGGAAAGCGTCGAATACCCAGGTATTTTCCTTTCCCGGGAACCCTGTATCTACCTTTGTCAATTATCATTTGTATTTTAAGAACTGGTTAAGGCTGTCCCTGGGAGTGCCGGGAGAAGAGTTAGAGGTTGTTCTTGCAGAGAACATGGACATCAAGGGCACACTGACTAAGTTTATACAGGTGAAGACCTACTGGGACAGTGGCTGCCTCAAGGCCAGGGTAGTACACGGCAATGGCTCCGGGGACCTGGCAAGCCTGGCACAGACAGATGGTTTTATTTGTCTGGAACCCAGGGAAGAGGAGTACAAACAAGGTACAGCGGTGCGCTTTGTGCCTACAAGAAGCTTATATTAAATGCTGCATGAATTAAAAAAAATAGTCCTCGAATACCAGAGAGCCAGGGAAGCTGGTTTAAAGACGGTTCTTGCTACTGTAGTAGAACTGGAAGGCTCTTCCTATCGCCGACCAGGGGTAAGGATGCTTCTGGATGAACACGGGACTATGACCGGCGCTGTCAGCGGTGGCTGTGTGGAAAAAGAAATCTGGAGACAGGCACAACAGGTCTTCCAGACCGGGCTACCCAGGTTGATGACCTACGATGGCAGGTACCGCCTGGGCTGCGAGGGAATACTGTATATTTTACTGGAACCTTTTGAACCCGGAGATGTTTTTATTTCACGTTTTTTTAAACAGCTACAAGAGAGAAATTCCCTCCTAATTCATACACATTACGAAAAGAAAGAAGGCATCACAACCATTTCAGGTTCAGAGATGGTATTGGACGGTCAAAGATTGCCATTTCGTACTGCATATAAAGCACAAGCAAACATTCCATGCCTGGAACAGGAGCTATCCCCTTGTTTTAGCTTACTGATCATCGGGGGTGAACACGATGCTGTGGAATTAGCCCGGTATGCCAGTGCGACCGGCTGGGAGGTCCGGGTGGTTGTCAACCCTATGGAGGAGAAATCCATATCAGACTTTCCCGGAATAGACCAATTGATCCCGGTGAGCCCGGAACAACTGGATACTTCTATAATCGATTCCAGGACCGCCATAGTACTTATGACCCACAGTTTTGTAAAAGACTTACAATACCTGTTGGCTTTAAAGGATTGTCCTGCAACCTATTTGGGCCTATTAGGACCTGCCACACGAAGAGAAAAATTGTTAGGTGCCCTGATCGAGCACGACCCGGGAGTTACAGAAGAATTCCTGGAACGGCTTCGAGGACCAGCCGGGCTCAATATCGGTGCAGAAACACCACAGGAAATAGCCATTTCAATAGTGGCGGAGATCCTGGCCGTTATAAGGCAGCAAGAACCTATGCCGCTCAAAGACAAAAAGGGTAGTATACACCATTGAACAAGGATATAGCAATATTGATCATGGCAGCAGGTGCATCTTCCAGGATGGAAGCTGTTAAACAATTACTTCCGTGGAACGGTAAAACTTTACTGGAGCATGTATATGATAACTGCAGGACAACTTCTGCTGCTGAATCGTACGTGGTTCTCGGTGCTTTTTCAGACCAAATCATTAACGACTGGAATGCTCCTTCAGAGCATCTTATGATCAATCCTGAGTGGCAGCAGGGATTGGGCAATTCTATTGCGTTTGGTGTCCGGAACATACTGAATAATAAACCCCAGCTGAAGGGTATACTAATTGTCTTAGGTGATCAACCCCTTATTGACGCAACTTACCTGGACCGGTTGATCTCATATTGGCAAAAACATGACACGGAAATAGTTGCTACCCGGTATGGTGATAAGAATGGAGTCCCGGCTCTTTTTGACCAACGTCGTTTCAAAGATCTCCTGGCATTGGAAGGGGAGAGGGGGGCACAGCAAATGCTTTCCTCAGCCTCTGAAAAGATTGCAACTATTGATGGCTCTGCTCATATTGCTGATATTGATACGTTAAGTGATTATGAGCGAATAAAGAGAATGAAGGCAAATACCGGTAAATAGCCAGTTTGCCGAGGGGGAGAAAAAAACATTTGGAAGCTTAGTAAAAAGATTCGAAATTGTAGGAAAAACGCCACTATGTGTACCGGAAAAATTTGTTTTATCATTCCCCCTCACATCCTTGAAGCCCTTGCTAAGCAAGGGAATATATCCTGCAAGAAAGCACTGAATGACACCAGGAGGATCCTTTCTAAAAGAAACGAAGCCCTGAATAACCTATTGTTAAGGCCGAGAGCAGAACGGGAAGGAGAGCGATTTGTATACGATTCCCAGGGGAAGTATGAGCAACGGGTTTCCTTACAAAGGACAGAGGAGGATAAACCCTCCGGGGATGTCGTGGTGAACCAGGCTTTTGAGACCTCGGGCTTTGTACGTGACTATTTTGAAAACACCTTTGGTCTGAATTCCATGGACAATATGGGGATGCCAGTGATCTCTAACGTGCATTATGGAAAAGCCTATAATAATGCCTATTGGGATGGGGATGAAATGACCTATGGTGATGGGGACGGGATCGAATTCAAGAATTTTGCCAGCGCCATTGATGTAGTGGCACACGAACTTACCCACGGGGTTACCCAGTTCATGGCCAACCTGGAGTATAAAGGTCAGCCCGGGGCATTGAATGAACATTTTTCGGATGTATTTGCTACCATCGTAAAACAAAAATACCTGGAACAAAACATAGCGGAGGCCGACTGGCTGATCGGGGATACCATAGTTACATCAGCCTTTCCAGGAATTGCCATACGATCCATGAAGGAGCCCGGAAGTGCCAACGAATTTGACCGTCAACCGGCACATATGAATGATTATTACAGTGGTCCTGATGATCATTACGGTGTGCATATTAATTCCGGAATACCCAACCGTGCTTTTTATCTCTGTTGCCTGGAAATAGGGATAGAACAGTGTTCCCTGGTCTGGTACCACACGCTGAAGAAGTTGTGGAGAACCAGTAATTTCCAGGATATGATAGACGTGATCCTGGATGTTACCCAAAAACTATCATCAGAGGGACGTATTTCGGATAATGCAACAGAGGCTGTTAGTCGTAGTTTTAATTCAGTAGGCCTGGAAACTCAATTAGTATGAAATATAAAGTGATTGTCGACGGTGGATTTACCGGGATCAGACGGACCTATGAAGGGGACGTTAAGCTAAAGGGTGAAGAGCTGCAATCCTTGATTGCCGCCTTACGGGAATCTCATTTGCCAACCAAACCACCCTTGAATGACGGGGAGCAATACAGTTGGTTCCTGGAAGACGATGACAATACAATAGAAGCCATTTTTGATGAACAGAATCACCCGCCTGCCCTTCGCAAATTCCTCGACCAGATAAAAGCTGATCAATAGTTTAATGTCCGTTAAATTCTCCTCACTTTATAAAAAATTAAAATTTCTGAGTTTTAGTGTGATCTTTTAAGGTGACCGTATACTAATTAGTTGTAATCGACCAATAAATGACCAAGGAAGAAGCCTTTGTAGCTATAATCCAGGAACACGAAGGAATTATTTATAAGATAACAACGGTATATACCAATTCGGTTTCGGAACAACAGGATCTGTACCAGGATATCGTATACCAGTTGTGGAGAGCTTATGACTCATTCAGGGGTGAGTCTAAGGTGAGTACCTGGATGTACCGGGTTGCCTTAAACACTGCTTTCAGCAGGATCCGTAAAGAAAAACGGCAGCCCCGCTCTGTAGCACTTGATCACCTGAAGATCAGGCAAGCTGAACCTTATGACAAACAATTTGAAGAGCGACTCCGGGCCATGTATGAGCAGATCGACCAATTAAACTCCCTTGATAAGGGATTGATACTACTGCTGCTTGAAGGTAAGAAATACGAGGAGATAGGGGAGATTACGGGCTTAACCAAATCAAACGTAGGCACCAGGATTTCGAGAATAAAAGAGCGATTAAGGAATAAGATGACCAAAAAGGCGTAGCGATGGAACTTGAAGAATTACAACAGGTCTGGACAGAACTCAGCCGGGAGGTTGAGAAACAGAAAAAACTAAATCATAAGATTATCATGGAGATGACACAGCAAAAATATCGGAGGAAATTTGATAAAGTAACTCGTTATGAAACCGCAGGAACGGTAATCTGCATACTCTCAGCAGGATTTGTCCTGTTCAATTTTGACAAACTGGATACCATTTTTTACCAGGCCTGCGGGGTATTTGCCATTGTATTCCTGGTGGTATTGCCTTTATCGGTGCTCCGGGCACTTAAAAAAATTAAAGCTATAGACCTTATCAATAATACGTATAAAGACACAATAGTGGCATATACTAAGGCCAAAAACCGGCTCTTGTTCCTTCAGCGAGTAGGAGTTTTCAGCAGCTTTATTTTCTTTTTTGTCACCCTGGTACTAACTGGCAAGATCGTGCACGATAAAGATATATTTCAAGAGACAGAAATCTGGTACTTTGTCGTCCTGGTATTGATCGGTTTACTATTCTTTAGTAGATGGGGGTATCGAATGTATCTGAAAATCACCGGATCTGCGGAAAACCTGATAGAGGATATTAAACCTTAAACAGTGTAGTTGACAATTGTATGTTTATGATATTCAGTATATTGACATCTATAATATCTTCAGGGATATTGATCTGAAAAGAAAATCGGTATAATTCATATCATCTGTTATGAGCAGGACGATAGCTATCTTAAAAAAGTTGGTAACCGTTAATTTATGGCCAGTCAGTTTATTGCGTTTAATTGGTCCTTTGCTGATGATGCAAGCCGGTTTTTCCCAAGAGGCTTGGGATGTAGCCAGGGAGAATATGGTAGTTCTGCAGATAGAGAACAGGGGTATTAAAGACCAGGCAACCCTGGCTGCGATGAGGAAAGTACCAAGGCATCTCTTTGTCCCTGAAAATATCCGGATCGCAGCCTATTCAGATCGTGCTCTTTCTATTGGGGAAGGACAAACGATCTCACAACCTTATATCGTGGCATTCATGACCGAAGCAGCAGAATTAAGCCCTACAGAGAAAGTGCTCGAAATAGGTACTGGCTCCGGGTACCAGGCCGCTATTCTTGGAGAAATTGCTGCACAAGTATATACTATTGAAATTGTACCAAAACTGGGTCAACAAGCCAGTGAACTGCTCTCTGAGCTGGGATATACCAATGTTCATGTAAAGATTGGGGATGGTTATGCGGGATGGCCCGATAAGGGCCCATTTGATGCTATAGTGGTAACTGCAGGAGCTACCGAAGTTCCCGAACCACTATTGCAACAACTGGCGGACGGTGGCAGGATGGTGATTCCCGTGGGACCACATCACGGGGTCAGGCAACTTACGGTAATTAGCAGGAAGGGAGATTCTTTTCGGAAAAAGAGGGTAATGGCTGTCCGTTTTGTCCCATTTACGCGAAACTAACGAATTACAGCCTAGGATCTTGAGTCACCAAATACTTTAAAGGGGCTGCTCAATGTACTAAATCAGCTTTAGCTTCGTTTACTTATCAAAACCTCAAACAATTACCAGATGAAAAAAGTTCAATTTCTTGGCAAATATGCAGGAATGATACTGTTAACTGCATTACTGGCCGTAGGCTGTAGCAAAGATAACGAGACTGCTGCCTTACCTGAAGAGCAACTTGCACCAGAAGATTTAGAGACCGTAATGGAATCCAGTGAATATACAGGAGCCGTTGATGCCGTATTGACTGATATATTTACAGATGATGGTGCCAGCGGTAAATCGGCAAAAGGGAACGAGTGTTACCAAGCCGAATATACAGAAACAGGATACATGGTTACTTTCAATAACTGTAACCTGAATGGTACCGATAACATGAATGGTACCCTGGAGATGACCTTTGACAGGACATCTAACAGTAAGACCTTTACCGCCACCTTCACCGATTTCTATATTGGCGAAATAAAAGTTAACGGCAGCAGGACCTATACCATGATCGATCATGAAGATGCTTCTAAATTCTGCTTTTCCGTAAGCAGTGAAATGAGTGTAATCCTGGCAGACGGCTCAGAAATATCGGAAGAAGGCACCAGGACGCTTACCCTTACCTTGGGCGACAGCCTTGAGACTACCACCATTGAAGTCAGTGGTGAATGGACGGTTATGGCTGACGGCCATACCTATTCCGTAGCTATTCCAGAAGCCATCGTGGGTAACCTGGGATGTGAATATTTTGTAAGCGGTGATATGACCCTTAATAAGAACGGGCTGGTTGTAGTTGTGAATTTCGGGGACGGTGAATGTGATAATTTCGCAAACGTGATCTATCCAAATGGTGCAACTCAGGAGATTGAACTGGATTAACATAAAATTCCTTTATTAAAAAATCCCTGTTGTTTAAAAAAGCAACAGGGATTTTTTTTTGATATTAATGATCATACTGAAGGTAGACCTTACATTTCTTCAGACCAATACCTGCTCACCTATTTCACGTATTAACGACTTAAGTATCTCATTTAATTGTGATTACCAGGGATAACCAAAACAAAAAATTGCTATCTTAATG
>JABDLH010000002.1 GCA_013003145.1 Flavobacteriaceae bacterium
AATCGTTCCAACCCTGCAATATTTATTTTCCATAGATTCGTATTTTTTCTTCTATACAAAGATACGTCCGTTAGCGCTGTTTGGATGTTACACAATTATAGGATTCATCTAATTTATAGGTGATTTATCTATTTTTTAACGTATCCACCATGTTGCTTTCAATGAATTGACAAAAAATTTACAATTCGATAATTTTCAGAAAGCGCTATCTTTAAAGAAACACCCTCCCTTTTTTAACTTAATAGGTTTCTTATGAATCGTTTTATTCCATGGTTTTTTGTTTTGGTGTTCCTTTCACCTCTCAATGCACAAGAAGATGATTGTGCGTGTTGTTCCGTGATTTACGAAGCCTTTGACTTCTGGTTGGGGGAGTGGGAAGTAACAGGCAAGCAGGGGGCGGTATTAGGAACAAATCGTATTATCAAAGTAGAGGACGGCTGTGCATTGCGGGAAGATTGGCAGAGTGCTAATGGGACCTTTACAGGTACCAGCCTTAATTACTACGATAAATCCGGAGGCAGTTGGAAACAATTGTGGGTCGATAATTCCGGGAACCAACTGAACCTGAGTGGGAACCCGGTGAAGAATGGTATGGTTCTCTCCTCGGAACCCTTCCGGCGTCCGGATGGAAAGATGTATGTGAACCGGATCAGCTGGACGGCCAATGCAGATGGTACCGTTCGGCAATTATGGGAACTATTGCAGGGCGAAGAGGTGGCTTCTGTCATCTTTGACGGACTTTATACCCCAAAGAAAAAGATAGAAGGAAATTAAACGAGGCACTCGATTTAATACATTAAAAAAACCGGTACTCCTACCGGTTTTTTCAAACTAACTAACTCAAAAATACTAACTCAAATAAATATGGTTCCCGGTTTTTCCCAAAGCCGGTACCAGCTAGTTCAACACTATGATAAGTAGGCTGTTTATGCTGATATTTTTAGAACGCAGGATTATTTGATTTATTGTAAATGGTTGGAATTAAAACATATACGCCTCTTGAGTGCGGTGTTTTAGATGTAAGTACTATGATGACCTACTAGGAGTAATACTCGCGGATCAGTTGGTCTGTACCCTCCTTATCCTTAAAAACATCAAAGGTTTTTCCCTGGGTGCGGAGTGCTCCCAGTGCGTTGGCATATTGGGCTGCTTTAAAAGGATCCTGGTATTTGGAAAATCCATAGGCTAAGCCGCCTGCAAAAGAATCTCCACAACCGGTGGTATCCACCACGTTCTCCATGTAGATCGATTTTACGAGTTCCTTCCTGGTCTTACCTTCTTCTCTGAAATAGACCACGCAACCCCTGGCGTCTAAAGTAACGTAGAAATACTTAACCCCCTTATCGAGGACATGCTCTGCCATATCGTCCAGGTGGTCTGTCTTTTCTTCGTCGTAACTGCTCATCTCTTTAGCGTCGTACTCGTTCTTGAACCAGCAGGCCTGGGATTCTTCTAAATTCATTTTAAGGATATCGATATAGGGCAGCCATTCGTCCATATCTACCCAGAATTTCCGGTAACGGTCCCCGGTCATACCCATTGTGGTTGTGGGTCCGTGGGCATCAAAGACTATGAGTCCCTTATAGTCCTTCTGTATCGCCTGCAGGGCACTGAGCGATATTTCAAAATCGGTAATAGGCACAAATACGAAAACATCTACCTGCTCCAATCCTTTTATATCTGCAGGCCTTATAGGTTTCATACAGGCGGTTTGTTTCTCTACGCGGTTGTTCTGGTCCAGGAAGCGCAATTCGATCACCGTTCCCTTGTCATCCACAGATGAGATATAATCCTGCCGGATGTTCTTATAAGGAGCAAAAAGTTCCGAGATTCCCTCGTGATCCTTTTTATGCACGTGTGATACGGGGATCACTTCCCCCTCATCCCCTAGAAGTTTGGAAAGGGCGATGACCGGGTGTGAAACACAACCATACTTATTTATGACTTCCTGGTTATGTGTATAAATCGTATCCCTGGGGATTGGCCCCAATACCGCGATTCTGATCATAGGTTTAACTGTTGTCTTGCAATGCAAAGACCTTTCGTAATAATTCGGTGGTCCTGGCAGATATTTGATTCCTTATTTCTTTTTCCTCGATTGCGATCATGGTATACACCCCGCTTAAAGCTTCCCGGGTGACATAGTCTGTCAGGTCCGGGTTGACATCTTGTGTCAGCGGGAGCGTATTATACCGGGTGATCAGTCGTTCCCATACTTCGCTGGCCCTTACCTTCTTCAGGGAAGTTTGGATCACCGGCTCAAACTTGTTATACAAGTCTTCATTTGTCGCTGATTTCAGGTACTGGGTTGCGGCCATATCGTCGCCTAATAAGATATTCCGGGCGTCCTGGAAGGTAATTCCCTTGACAGCGTTGATGAATACCGGGGTTGCCTCGCTTACGGCATCTTCTGCGGCTCGGTTCAGTAATAATAAGCCCTCATCAGCCAGGTGACCCAGGCCTATATCCCGCAACGTCCGGTCCACTTTCTGCAACTCTTCCGGCAACAAGATCTTTACCAGCTGATTCTTGTAAAATCCGTCTTCCAGTGCCAGTGTGCTCACCTGCTGGTCAATTCCCTGTTGTAAGGCTTGCTGTAAGCCCGATGCGATCTGTTCGTCAGTCAACCCACCCCCGGGTAGCTGGTTGACAACTCCCTGCAATTCCGCGCAGGATGAGAAGGTTACCAATAAGCAGATCATTACCAATTTACGGAACATAGCAGAGGGTTTAGCAAGGTTTAAAATAGCAAAAAAAATCGTAGTACACCCGGGATGGCCCAGACTTATGAGAAGATAACGGTTTTGTTATTGTAAACCATGGTTTTACGGGATACATGCAGCTGTACCGCCCTGGAAAGCACTAATTTCTCCAGATCTCTTCCCTTGGCGATAAAATCGCTGACGGTGTGCGCATGGGTTACCGGGATGACGTCCTGGGCGATAATAGGACCTGCATCCAGTTCTTCGGTCACGTAGTGGCTGGTAGCCCCGATGATCTTAACTCCTCGCTCAAATGCGGCGTGGTAGGGTTTTGCGCCGGCAAAAGCAGGCAGGAAAGAATGGTGGATATTGATGATGCGATGTGGAAATTCGTCGATCAGCCGGGGCGAGACGATCTGCATATAGCGGGCGAGGACGATGAAATCGATGCGGTGCTCCTGCAGTAATCTCAACTGCTCTGCTTCGGCCTTTTCTTTCTGACCCTTTATGACCGGAACGTGGAAGAAAGGAACAGAGAACTGCTCGGCAATGTTCTGCAGGTCGGGGTGATTGCTCAGTATAAAAGGGAGTTCTACCGCAAGTTCACCGGCGTGGTACCTGCTCAGCAGGTCGTACAGGCAGTGATTGTATTTGGAAACAAAGATGGCCATCCGGGGCGCGCTGCCGGTCCAATGTATGTTCCAGGACATCCGGTAGGGATCTGCCAGTTCCGAGGCGATCCTGCCTTCAAACTGCTCTTGGTTAAAATTCGCCCTGCCATTAAAATCGGTTTCGAGCCGCATAAAGAAGATCCCGGCCTGCATATCTACATGCTGGTCCAGGTAGGTGATATTTCCACCCTCTGCGTGGACAAGGCTGGTGACAGAACTGATAATGCCGGACTGGTCCGGGCAGTTGATGAGTAGGGTGGCTTTCAAAGTCTGGTGTTTAATCTCAATAAAATTAGAACTTTAGAGAGCGAAGCCCTGATAAAAATCCATTTTTATAATATTCTAAAGATATCATTATAATTTTTGCGTTTTCCGTAAATTGCAGGTCTTAAAATGCCTATTCATTAGAGATGGAACAACCCAAGGTTTATACCCCCAAGAATAAAGTCAGAATTGTAACAGCAGCGTCCCTGTTTGACGGGCATGATGCCGCGATCAATATCATGCGCAGGATCATACAGTCTACAGGCGTGGAAGTGATCCACCTGGGCCACGACAGGTCTGTGGCCGAAGTGGTCGATTGCGCCATACAGGAAGATGCACACGCTATCGCGATGACCTCCTACCAGGGCGGACATAACGAGTACTTTAAATATATGCACGACCTGCTGCAGGAAAAAGGCGCCGGCCATATCAAGATCTTTGGTGGCGGCGGTGGTGTAATCCTGCCTAAAGAGATCGAAGAACTGATGGAGTACGGGATCACCCGTATCTATTCCCCGGATGATGGGCGTACCATGGGGCTTCAGGGTATGATCAACGACCTGGTGAAACAAAGTGATTATGCCACTCCGCCTCTAGAACTTAATGGGGAAGCGTCGCTCTCCAAAGTGCTTAAAGAAA
This sequence comes from Flavobacteriaceae bacterium, assembly GCA_013003145.1. Classification (GTDB taxonomy): domain Bacteria; phylum Bacteroidota; class Bacteroidia; order Flavobacteriales; family Flavobacteriaceae; genus Zeaxanthinibacter. Next base: position 4,277 of record JABDLH010000002.1, read on the forward strand.
AGGAAGCGGGAACCCTGGCGCGCTTGATCAGTCTTGCGGAAAACAGGCCGGAGGATTTTGAAAAGGAATTTGCTAGAGTTGAGACCGGTAGTAAAAATATCCCTGTACTGGGCATCACCGGTACCGGAGGCGCGGGGAAATCCAGTCTTGTCGATGAACTGGTACGCCGTTTCCTGGCCGATTTCCCGGAGAAAACGCTGGGAATCATTTCCGTGGATCCTTCCAAGAGGAAGACCGGCGGAGCATTATTAGGGGATAGGATACGTATGAATGCCATCAGTGATGACAGGGTGTATATGCGTTCCCTGGCCACAAGGCAGTCTAACCTCGCCTTGTCCAAACACATACAGGAAGCCATCGATGTGCTGAAGGCGGCCGAC
>JABDLH010000016.1 GCA_013003145.1 Flavobacteriaceae bacterium
ACTCTCCATTAGATTGATTGAGTAACTTCTGGTTCTTCAGGTCAATATTCAGTGATTCACCCATGGCGAGACTTCTCTCGTCAACCGTAGCTTCTTCGATCACCACTTCCTGTCCGTACAAAGGAAAGTAGAAGGTTTCTTCAACAGGAATACAAACTTCTTTGCACACCTGGTAAAATAAATCCAGTTTTACTTGTTGGATTTCTCCGTCAGTAATTCTGATCTTTTGTGTAAAGCGAGCATTATCCTTGAAAAATGTTTCATCTATCTCGAAAATATCACTGTAGGCTGTTTCTGTTTCACTTTCTTCAGTCGGGCCTAAAAGTTCATAACCTGCTCCCGCGCCATCATAAGTAAATTCAGTAGGAAGGGCACCTCCGGAGGGAGTATGCTGGGAATAAACATGCCATCCCTTCATAATTTCGGCGGTCAGTATCAATTCAAACTCTGTATCAGAGACCTGGTTCACCTCTTGTGACCATACCACTGGTGATTCGTCTGTTTGTGCGGCAACAGTGAACGTAGCCATAAATGCAAATAAAACGGCTAATACTCCTCTTAATTTACCCATGTAATCTTTAATATATTTTTTGTGTTTTCACGAACTCTGAAACGCTCATCAGGTCTTCTTCCCACTATCCATACAATGGAATCCCCCGAGCATAGCAGCCATTGACCTTCCTTAGCGACGAGATCCATTTTCTCATCTTTAAAGAATTTGGAAACTTTCTTCTTCCCGGCCAATCCGAATGGGCAAAAATAGTCGCCTTTTTCCCATTTTCTCAAGGTCAACACCTTGTTTAACTTTTCTTTATCAACATATAGTATATTCTTCCCGGTCTCTTCAAGATTATCAACTTCCTGCAGGAGTAGATGAACAGGGACTTTGACCTCCCCTTGCTTTGCCGGAATGACCCATGTATCTGAATTTTCAGGTTCCAATGGTTGTAATAGCAGATCTTCCCGATCTTTGATCAGGCGGTGAGAATGACTTAATAACATTTTCCCACTCCCGGAATTTAGAAGGACCTCAATAGGTTTACCTTCAACAAAACCATACTCCTCGAATAAATAATGGAGGTAAGGTCGCAATGGTTTATATTCCTTTAATTTTAGAATATCAATCCTGTAAACATTCCCTTGCTTACGAAAAAGTTCATTCTTCAGTTGGGCTATATGCCCACGTATAATCGCGGTACTTCCCTGAAGGTGGTTCAGCGTGTGCTGAAAGTTCTGCATAAAACCGGGATGTGTCTTTTTTAAGGGTGGTACAATTTCCTTGCGAATCCGGTTCCTTAAATACTTCAGTTCCTCGTTACTGCTATCCTCCCTCCAGCTCAATCCACTCTGAACCGCATATTCCTCCAGGGTATCCCTGTCAAATTGTAATAATGGCCTTGCGACAAAAGCAGTGTTTTCCGGGATGCCACTCAGACCAAAAAGCCCGGTCCCCCTGGATAGGTTGATGAGAAAAGTTTCCAGGTCATCATCAGAGTGATGGGCCGTGACCACCTTACATAAGTTTTTTTCTTTTAAAAGATTATGGAACCATTCATAGCGCAAATTCCTTGCTGCCACCTGTACAGACACTTTGTTCTGACTCACATAACCTAAGGTATCAAAGTGATTTACATGGAATGGAATGCGGTGTTCTTTGCAGAAATCGCGAACAAACTCTTCATCTTGGTCGCTCTCTTCACCGCGTAGACCAAAGTTGGCATGAGCAACATGAAAATCAAGACCTGAAGTATAACAGAGGTGTAATAAGACCATACTGTCCATTCCGCCACTGCATGCCAGAAGAAATGCATTTTCTAACAATTGCGGGAACTCCTGAGTTATATGTTCTTTAAACCTACTCTTCACCTGGCCAAAGGTAAAAATATTAGGCTAGTAATTATACATGTACCTATCCTCCTGGATCGCTATAATAATCTGTAAACCATTTCGCGATATGTTGAAACAACTTATCACGACTCACATCGTGATGTAACTCGTGTAAACCTTCGTCGAGCAGTACTAATTTGCCGTAATCAGTCCCGTCAGCAAAATCGACTGATCCGCCGTGGTCGATGATAGGGTCCATTTTTCCATGTAACAAAAGTGCGGGAATCGCAAGTTGATCGGCATGCTTTATAATCCAGTCTCCTGCATCCATCACCGGAAATGCATAATTGGGCGTAATTTTGTCATGGACCAAGGGGTCTTCCCGGTACTTATCCACCTCGTCCGGGATGCTGGATATACCCTTGGGGTCCAGGCCAGAGGGCATAGCAAATCTCGGAGCAATACGCTGTAAAATTCGCCCCAGTTTCATCTTCCATCCCGGTGGTTGATAGGCGAGCCTGAGGTAAGGGCTAGTAGCTATAACTCCAGAAACCGGTGTAGATCTCCTTACTACCAGGTTCAAGGCTAAATTACCGCCCATACTGTGGCCATAGAGAAAAAGAGGTAGATCCGGGTAAAGATCTATTGCTTTGGCAATGAAGCGCTCCAGCAAGTCTAATAATTCTTCATATCCTTCGCAATACCCTTTTTGGCCTTCTGTTTTGCCATGACCTAAATTGTCATAAAAAATTACAGCTTGTCCTTGGGCTAATAAAAAAGGAATAACGCTATGGGTATATCGCCCGGAATGTTCACCAAAACCATGTATAATTACGACCACACCTTTTGGATCCAAGGGTTTTACATGGCCAAAGAAGACCTTTTGTTCATCTTTCCAGCTTATAACACTATGGAGCTCTCGCATCTTTTAAAAGGTAAGTTAATCTTTTCAGTCATCACTGGCACTCCCTTACATGGATTCCCGCTCCAATACTTGCCGCATGGCACGGGCTTTTAGCAGGCATTCTTCATATTCCTTGGCAGGTGTGGCTTTGGCCGTGATGGCACTGCCAACGGAATAGGATACAAATCGGCGGCTCGAGTTATATAGTATACTCCTGATCACCACGTTAAAATCAAAATCACCTCCAGGCGTGAAATAACCGACAGATCCGCTGTACAATCCCCTTTTAGAAGCTTCCAGTTCCTCTATGATCTTCATCGCCGAAAATTTTGGTGCCCCGGTCATACTCCCCATAGGAAAGGCATCCCGCAGTAATGTCACAGGATCAGCTCCAGGGTTCACCTCAGCAGTCACCGTAGAGATCATCTGGTGAACTTGTTTAAAAGAATACACTTTACATAATTCCGGTACCTCTACACTGCCTTTCAATGCGTGTTTTGAAAGATCATTCCGGACGAGGTCAACGATCATTATGTTTTCAGATCGTTCCTTTTCATCGTGCTGCAACTGCAATTTTAAGAGCTGGTCTTCCCGGGTAGCCGTAGATCTTCTCGCCGTACCCTTGATGGGCTGAGATACCATTGTATGACCAATTTTCCGCATAAATCGTTCTGGGTATGCGCTCATTAAGAAACGGTCCTATATTTTTATAATGGTTGCAAATGGCGGCAGGGAAAGCTCGTTGAGCCTTGAATATACCCGTAACGGATCTATGGAAGTCCGTTCTGCGTAAAATTCCTGGCAGAAATTGGCCTCGTATATATCCCCACGGTGAATGTGGTCCAGCATTTTCTGAACGCTCCTGAAATAGGTTTCCTTAAAGATTCTCATTTTGATCTTAGGCCCCTCTCCGCTGGAAACGCGATAGGGAGAGATCGTATTAGCCTCACAGATGGAACTGAAGTCACCGTCAATCTCAGCAGATACCGATCCTAAATAGGAGAAGGTGACCGCGTTCTTACTTAACCGGATAATCTTAACGGGCTGGAAGAAATAGAGATCAGGAAATCCCAATCCATCAGCATTGCCTGATTCCAGGGCCTCCAGGTCATTTTTAAGATCATAGGTAAGGTAGCCGAATATCCAGTCCTTGGTTTCTGATCTAAATGATCGAAGACGATCAAAGGCATCGGTAACTCCGCTGACCAGCTTGCTATGCGCTCCAACGGCCAGCACAGCGTCAAACTGTCCGTAAGGATCATGGTGACCATTACTATCCAGCCAAACTACCTCTTCAAATTGTTGGGCCCATGCGAGTAATTTCGATTTGCTGAACCCGGTGTCTTGAATCCCGAACTTACGGTCTATGCGCAAAGTGATCAGATTTTAGAAAGAAAATGTTGTAGTGCCTGCCGGTGTTGCTCTGCGAGGTCTTTATCAGTAATTCCTTTTTCAGAATCAAAGTTGTCCTTAAAAGAAGGCAGGGAAAATGTTGATATAATTTCTGCCCCAAATCGGGTCAGCATTTTTTCGGTTCGTTCATGAGATCCTATTGCCCCCCTTTTTCCCGGAGAGGTAGACATCAAAAATATCTTAGATTCTTTTATAAAACCCCTGTCCAGCCTGGATAACCAATCGATCAGGTTTTTGAAGTAGGCTGACTGGCCGCCATTGTGCTCATTGACCGAAATGATAAGGCCTTCAACCTCCTGAATATCGTTATACAATTCTTTTAACGCATTGGAATACCCCTGTTCCTTTTCCGCATCTTCACTGTACATGGGAAAAGGATAGTTAACCATGTTAAGAAGTCGTACTTGGTGCTCTTCTATGAGGGATGCTGTATATTTAACCAGGGAATAGTTGATGGAAGTGGATGAATTACTCCCGGCAAAGGCAAGAATAGCAGACATAATCAGAATTTAAAAACGAAAATACCCTAAAACCCAGAGAATTGCGAAGAATTTGCATAATTTTGCGCCCTTAAACATCCAAACCCCCTGTCTGATAAGTATATAGGGTATTATTTATGGAACAAAAATTGAGCAGATTATATTTTATAGACGCCATGCGTGCCTGGGCCATCCTGATGATGTTGCAGGGACATTTTGTGGACGGACTTTTAGACCCTGTTTTCAGGGATGATTCTAATATGGTTTATGCTACCTGGAAATATTTTCGGGGAATCACCGCACCTGTATTTTTCACGGTCTCCGGATTCATTTTCACCCTATTATTGATAAAAGTACCTGAGAAAGGATGGCAGAATCCCAGGGTGATTAAAGGAATAAAACGAGGACTGCAATTATTATTTATAGGTTACCTCTTAAGACTTAATCTATTTGGCCTGTTAAAGGGAGAGGTCTATGGTTCATTTTACCTGGTAGATGTGCTTCATTGTATAGGATTATCCCTATTGGGCATCATCGGGGTATATCTATTAACTACCAAGAAGAAACCTATCATTTTTCCGACAATCCTGGTGAGTATTACTATACTATTGTTCCTGTTAGAACCGATGTATAAGCAATGGAGCTTCTCTTTCTTACCTGATATACTGGCTAATTACCTGACCAAGGCCAATGGTTCTGTATTTACCCTGATTCCCTGGATGGGGTATACCGCCTTTGGAGCATTTCTCTCTGTAATATTTTCGCGATACAGGAATATGAAACACCTGTACCCGGCTTCCATAGCCGTTTCTTTAATTACCGGAGCAGCCCTGATCTATTATTCTACCGGGCTTTTCAACTTACTTTTTAAAACCACCGGAATTACATTGTTCCAAGGGCTGGTTAATAATAACTACCTGTTTATCCGCCTGGGTAATGTTATGGTTGTTTTTGCGGTGTTTATGGCATTGAGACAATTCTTAACGAATAAGACAATGCTACGACTGGGACAAAACACCCTTTCTATCTATGTGATCCATTTCGTGGTACTATACGGCAGCTTTACCGGCTTGGGTATTTACGGATTCCTGCATCACGGCGTGGCTCCTTCTATAGTTGTTCCCGGTGCCGCTATCTTTATGATCGTTTGCAGCTACCTTGCCCTGAAATATGATGCACAGGAAGAGGTGATCAAAGGGAGAATATCAACCGCTCTTAACGGTCTAAGAGAACAGGCAGAACCGCTGCTCTTATTTGGATACCGCCAATTGAGATCCACGATGAACTGGATCATGAGGGTAATCGGTTTCGTAAAATCATAACAAAAAAACCCGGCCATTTTCACAGCCGGGTCATCATATATTCATTGGGTTAGATCAGATGTGTAGTGCCCTGTCTTCAGTGGCCGCCAGCGCAGCTTCTTTTACCGCTTCCGCATAGGTTGGATGTGCGTGGCTCATCCTGGCGATATCTTCAGCAGAAGCGCGGAATTCCATCGCTGTAACTGCTTCGGCTATGAGGTCAGCACATCGAGCGCCAATCATATGTACTCCCAACACTTCGTCTGTTTTCTTATCGGCAATGATCTTTACAAAACCATCCGTATCCATACTGGCTCTTGATCGGCCTAAGGCACGCATGGGGAATTGCCCCACCTTATAATCTACTCCTTTTTCTTTAAGTTCTTCTTCAGTTTTACCCACTGCAGCAACTTCGGGCCAGGTATATACCACTCCCGGGATCAGGTTGTAATCTATATGTGGTTTCTGACCGGCTAAAATCTCGGCGACCATGGTTCCTTCTTCTTCAGCTTTATGGGCCAACATTGCACCTCTTACCACGTCCCCAATGGCATAAATATTTTGAGTACTGGTCTGCAACTTTTCATTTACCTCTACCCTGCCGGCTTTATCCAGCTTAACTCCTGCTGCTTCTGCATTGAGGCCATCTGTATAGGGTCTTCTTCCAACAGATACCAGGCAATAATCACCTTTGAATTCTACCTCTTCACCTTTTTTATCGGTGGCCTTAACAGTGACTTCTTTACCTTTTCGCTCCACCGCGGTGACCTTATGAGCCAGGTTGAATTTCACTTTTTGTTTCTTCAAAACCTTCATCAGTTCTTTAGAAAGTGCACCGTCCATCCCAGGGATAATTCGGTCCATGTACTCCACCACCGTTATCTCAGCGCCCAATCTTTTATATACCTGTCCAAGTTCCAGGCCGATGACCCCACCTCCGATGATGATCATATGTTTGGGTATTTCCCCTAGTTTCAGCGCCTCGGTCGACGTAATGATGCGCTCTTTATCAATATTGATAAATGGAAGGCTGGATGGTTTAGAACCTGTAGCAATAATGATGTTCTTAGCCTCTATCTCCTCCGTTTTGCCATCCTCTTTGGCAATATTTATATGTGTAGCATCCTTGAAACTTCCCAGCCCTTGGTACACCTCAATTTTATTCTTGTCCATCAGGAATTGAATTCCTTTGGTAGTCATGTCAACAACACCTTGTTTCCGGGAGATCATTTTTTCAAGGTTAACTTTAACCTCGCCGGGGATCTCTATGCCATGTTCTTCAAAATGCTTGACCGCATCTTCATAATGATGAGAAGAATCTAAGAGGGCTTTAGAGGGAATACATCCCACATTCAGGCAGGTGCCCCCCAAGGTTGCATATTTCTCAATAATCGCAGTTTTCATTCCCAATTGGGCACATCGGATGGCCGCGACATATCCGCCGGGACCTGAGCCAATTACGGCTACATCGTATGAAGTCATAGTATACTTTTCGTTAATGAAGGAAGTTTCCAAGTTCGCGCCTTCTCTGGCAACGAATTACAAAAGTACAAATGTTTTAACGTTGCGCAAGCTAAACAGAAACGGCGTCCCTATAAGATTTGGAGAAAACCCGCGGCTTGTCACCCCAATGGAACTGCAGTGGTATATTTTACTTCGGAGATCACGAAAGAGCTTTGGGTACTGCCAATATTTTTAATGGCGGTCAGTTTGGTCACCATGAATTCCCGGTAAGCTTCCATGTCACTAACATGGATCTTGAGGATGTAATCATAATCTCCTCCTATATGGTAGCATTCCACAACTTCTGCAAGTTTCAGCACTTCTTTTTCAAATTGCAGTACATTCTCTTTAATATGCTGGCTTAACCGGACATGGCAGAAGACTGCGAAATTCCGACCTACTTTTTTCTTATCCAGTAAAGCCACGTAATGAGATATTATCTCTTGCTTTTCCAGTCTTTTGATCCTTTCATAAACGGCTGTAGCGGAAAGGCCCAACTCCAGGGCATACTCCTTGATCGTTTTTTTTCCATCCCTTTGCAGGATGCCCAGCAACTGTAAGTCTGTTTGGTCTAAGGTGGTCATGAATATTATTCTGTTTTTAAATCTTAAACGAATAAATTACAAATAATATTCTACAATTTACTCATAATATAGTTGAATTTACTACTCACATTCATTTTAACAACATATTACACTTGTGTTTTGTAAATTTGATGATTAAACACACATTACTATGGATCGCAAAGCAGCAGACAGGCTACAATACTTACAGTACTTTGGAGAATTTGGTGGAGTTAACCCGTCCATCTCTGATTCTTCGACCTATACTTTTCTCTCGGCCAAAACAATGTTCGACACTTTTGAAGGGAACACCGAAGGCTGCTACCTTTATAGCAGGCATTCCTCCCCTTCTAACCTTTACTTAGGGGAAGCCCTGGCTGCATTGGAAGGTACAGAGACTGCAAACGTAACCGGTAGTGGTATGGGCGCTATTACAGCCACCATCCTGCAGCTTTGTGGTGCAGGAGATGAATTGGTAAGTAGCCGAACTATATACGGAGGCACCTATGCCTTTATGAAAAATTTCCTGTGCCGGTTCAATATCAACACTTCATTTGTCGATATCACGGACATAGCAGCTGTAGAACGATCTATCACTCCCAAAACCAAAATGATATTTTGCGAGGCGGTTAGTAACCCACTGCTCGAAGTAGCAGATATCAAGGCGTTGGCAAAACTTGCAAAAGCACATAATATACCCCTGGTGGTGGATAACACCTTTACCCCCCTTTCCATACATCCTATAACCCTTGGAGCAGACATAGTTATCCACAGTTTGACCAAATTCATCAATGGGAGCAGTGATTGTGTCGCCGGGGTGGTTTGTGGGTCCACGGATTTTTGTCTTTCCCTCAAAGATGTCAATGACGGAGCGGGAATGCTCCTGGGAAGCACATTAGACAGCCTTAGAGCCGCATCTATATTGAAGAACATGCGTACGTTACACGTTCGTATTAAAAAACACAGTGAGAATGCACTATACCTGGCACAGAATTTTGAAAAAGACGGGCTTAGAGTAGTCTATCCGGGCTTGAGTTCGCACCCCGGGCACAAGCTCATGAAATCCATGATCGTTGAGGAATTTGGTTTTGGAGGAATAATGACATTAGACGTGGGTAGCCTGGACAATGCCAATGCCCTTATGGAAATGATGCAGGAAAAGAATTTAGGCTACCTGGCGGTTAGTTTAGGGTTCTATAAGACGCTATTCAGTGCTCCCGGCTCTTCAACCTCTTCAGAAATTTCTGAAGAAGAACAAGAAGAAATGGGACTTAGCGAAGGACTTATCCGGTTCTCGATCGGTTTAGACAACGATATTGAGCGTACCTACAGACAGATGCGCGAATGCATGGTAAGCCTGGGTATCCTCAACGAGGCTGTCAGTGTTTGATAATATAATGACGCGATACAGTGTTTGCAGAACATGTATCAAAATCGTAATATTACGGACAAACTGAAAAGACCACATGGCGAAAGAACCAGCGAATGCCCCCCACAGTGATGACTCCGTAGAACAGAATAAAGAATTAAACATTTGGGAGGCATTAATCCCAGTATTCGCATTAATTGCGATGCTCGCCTACAACGTTTATGTTTTTGGTGATGATGCCATCAGCGGTTCCAACCAGTTTATCCTGTTATTGGGAGGTGCTGTAGCCGCAATCGTGGGGGCCTTTAACAAGGTCTCTTACGATCGAATGCTGGAAGAGGTAGCCAAAAACGTAAAATCAACTACCGGGGCGCTATTAATATTGCTCATGGTGGGAGCCCTGGCTGGGACCTGGTTGATCAGCGGGATCATTCCCGCCATGATCTACTACGGTTTACAAGTACTGAATCCCACTATATTCCTTGCAGCTTGTGTAATCATCTGTGCGGTGATCTCCGTGGCTACGGGAAGTAGCTGGACTACCTCTGCCACAGTAGGTATTGCGCTTATTGGAATTGGTGAAGCTTTGGGTGTTTCCCTGGGCATGACCGCAGGTGCTGTTTTATCCGGCGCCTACTTCGGAGATAAGATGTCTCCACTGAGCGATACCACCAACCTGGCACCCGCCATGGCCGGTGGTAATCTTTTTGACCACATCCGCTATATGGCGCTTACCACTACCCCAACTATACTGATCACCCTTACGGTTTTCATCATTATCGGGCTGACCACGGATACCACGGGTACCCCGGATACGGATAGTATCCTAACCTCCATTAAAAGTACTTTTAATATTAACGGCTGGTTATTCCTTGTTCCCGCTGCCGTTATCTTCCTGATCGTTAAAAAAGCTCCCCCGTTGATGGCCCTTTTGGTAGGTACCCTATTAGGCGGGGTGTTTGCACTGATATTCCAGCCAGGAATCGTCGCCGGGATTACCGGTGCCGAACAACTCACCTTTGAGTCGGGTTACAAAGGTGTGATAAACGCGATCACTGTTAATACTTCTATCCCCACAGATAACCCTGCGTTGAATGATCTGTTTTCTGCAAAAGGTATGTACGGGATGTTAGGAACGATCTGGCTTATCATCTGTGCGATGGTTTTTGGCGGGATCATGGACGGGATCGGTGCCCTTGCGCGTATTACCCAATCCTTGCTGAGCATGGCTAAATCCACGTTTGGGCTTTTTGCCAGCACTGTAGGTAGTTGCCTGGCACTGAATGTTACGGCTTCGGACCAGTACCTTGCCATTGTAGTTCCCGGAAAAATGTTTGCCCAGGCATATGAAGATAAGGGGCTTGCCCCGGAGAACCTGTCCCGAACCCTGGAAGATTCCGGTACCGTTACCTCTGTATTAATTCCCTGGAATACTTGTGGCGCTTACCACAGCAGTGTCCTTGGAGTGGCCGTGGGTGAATACTTTGTTTTTGCTATCTTCAATTGGCTCAGCCCATTTACCACCTTATTCTTTGCTGCAGTTGGCATAAAAATAAAACAGCTCGCCAAGCCCTGAAGCCCGGTTAAAATGATCCCAGGAAGGATTAGCTAATTTGGGGAGGTTTTATGGCTATAGGTTTTTTTATATTTCATAATTTCACAACCTAACTTTAAGAACGCAACAATGGCTACAGTTACCGGGAAAGGACAACCCATGAACACCCTCGGAAATCTTCCGGAAGTAGGGAGTAAAGCGCCTGATTTCCAGCTAACAAGAACAGATTTTACAGATGTATCTATTAAAGATTTCAAAGGAAAGAAGATCCTTATGAACATTTTCCCGAGCATAGATACCAGTACCTGTGCTACCTCTGTAAGGAAGTTTAATGAACAAGCAGCCGGTTTGGAAGATACCGTGGTTCTTTGCATCTCTAAAGACCTTCCACATGCCCAGAAGCGTTTTTGCGGAGCAGAAGGTATAGATAATGTGATCCCCCTGTCCGACTTCAGGAGTGGCAATTTTGGCAAGACCTATGAAGTAGAATTTACAGACACTCCTATTAAAGGCCTCTTATCAAGATCTGTTGTTGTAGTAGACCGGGAAGGTAAGGTCCTCTACACGGAGCAGGTCGCAGACACGAGTAACGAACCCGATTATAACGCAGCCTTACAGGCCCTGAGCAATGGCTGAAGAAAGTTTTTTTGTCAATCGTGTCCGCAGCGTTGGTATAGCACTGAAAGGTGCAATTCTGTTGCTACGTACTGAAGGGAGTATCCAGATCCAGGCGGCCCTGGTGGTGGTCATGACTATTGCCGGTTTCTTTTTCGAGATCAGTACAATGGAATGGATCATGCAGGTATTTGCCATCGGTTTGGTTATGGGTGTCGAAGGGGTGAATACGGCAGTGGAGAAACTATCGGATTTTGTGCAGCCTGATCACGATCCCAGGATAGGGTTTATCAAAGATGTATCAGCAGGTGCCGTAATGATCGTTTCCATAGCGGCAACTGTTATAGGACTGCTGATCTACTTACCGAAAATATTTTAAAAAGCCCGGAGGAAACTCCTTCGTGCTTAAATTTGTAATTTAGTCCCCAGATTTTAAGAATTCATGGCTAAGAAGAAAAAAAAGTCCAAACCTACATCTTCAAAAAAAAGTGTTTCATTTCGGTTATCGAAACAGAACAAGGTTATCTTCGGAAGTCTTTTGGTCCTGTTGAGCCTGGCACTCTTTTTCTCTTTTATATCCTTCTATTTTACCTGGCAGGACGACCAGAGTTTATTGAGCGAGTTCAGGGATCGTAATGCCACAGCGCAGAACCTGCTGAATAAATTCGGAGCGGCGGTAAGCCATTTCTTTATGTACCGCGGATTTGGGATCGCTTCATTGATATTTCCTTACCTGCTTTGCATAACAGGGCTTCACCTCTTCCTGAGTATCGGTCGCAATGGCCTGGTTAGAAAATGGATTTGGGGCTTGGTATTTGTCATCTGGATTTCCATTGCCATGGGCTTCTTTGCTTCAGAAATGCCGCTTCTCGGTGGTTTGGTCGGTTACGAGATGAATGATTTCCTGCAGGATTACACCGGCAAGATCGGGGTCTTCTTATTGCTTTTATTTGGCCTTACCATTATAATGGTCCGTCTGTTTAAATTCACACCGGAAGGTGTTGCAGATTTCTTCAACAAGAAGAAGGCGGCCGTGAAGAACGAATTTAAAACGGATAAAAGCAGTTCCGAGGCTGAAGAGGAAACTGTAGCGACAACACCTGCCGAAGAGGAAGAAACTCCTGTTGTATTAGACCCATACACCCATAAAGAAAACATTCCCCCCTTAAGCCCCGAGCCCAAGGCCGATGTTAAGCAGGAACCCGAGGACGACCTGGAAATGGAGGTGGAAACCGTAGCGGAAGAAAAAGAAGAAACTGACCTACTATCCGATAAGTTAGTAGAGGATTTTGGGGAATTTGACCCAACCCTGGAACTGGGAAATTATAAATTTCCACCGCTGGACCTGCTGGAGCAACACGGATCCGGGGGAGGAATTACAATTAACCAGGAAGAACTGGAGGAGAACAAGAACAGGATTGTAGATACCCTGAAGAATTATAAAATCGGGATTGCCCAGATCAAAGCGACAATCGGTCCAACAGTAACCTTGTACGAAATTGTTCCCGAGGCCGGTGTCCGCATATCCAAGATCAAGAACCTGGAGGATGATATCGCCCTGTCCCTGGCAGCCCTTGGTATCCGTATCATTGCTCCTATCCCGGGAAAGGGAACCATAGGTATAGAGGTCCCCAACAAGAACGCCACAACCGTTTCTATGCGTTCTGTGATCGCATCGAGTAAATTTCAGAAGGCCGAGATGCAATTACCTATTGCATTCGGAAAGACCATCAGCAACGAGACCTTCGTTGTAGATCTGGCGAAAATGCCCCATATGCTGATGGCAGGTGCCACAGGGCAGGGAAAATCCGTAGGGCTTAACGCTGTACTAACTTCCCTCTTGTATAAAAAGCACCCTGCCGAGGTAAAATTCATTCTGGTCGATCCTAAGAAAGTTGAACTGACGCTTTACAATAAAATTGAACGTCACTTCCTGGCCAAGCTCCCGGATTCCGAAGAGGCCATTATTACAGATAACACCAAGGTTATCAACACCCTGAATTCGCTCTGTATAGAAATGGACAACCGCTACGAGCTACTGAAACTGGCCATGGTGCGTAATATCAAGGAATATAATACCAAATTCAAGGCGCGGAAACTGAACCCTAATGACGGGCATAAGTTCCTGCCTTACATTATCCTGGTTATCGACGAGTTTGCAGACCTGATCATGACGGCCGGTAAGGAAGTCGAAACCCCTATCGCCAGGCTTGCACAGTTGGCCAGGGCTATTGGGATCCACCTGATCATTGCCACACAGCGACCTTCCGTAAATGTGATCACAGGAATCATAAAAGCCAATTTCCCGGCCCGGATCGCTTTCCGGGTGACCTCTAAAATTGACTCGCGGACCATCCTCGATGCCCAGGGTGCGGACCAGTTGATCGGGCGTGGAGATATGTTATTTACCCAGGGGAACGATGTAACCCGATTGCAATGTGCATTTGTAGATACACCGGAAGTTGCCAAGATTACAGAATATATCGGGTCGCAGCGGGCTTACCCGGATGCTCATCTCCTGCCAGAATATGTAGGAGAGGATTCTGGCACGAGTATTGATTATGAGATCGCAGACCGGGACGCCATGTTCCGTGAAGCGGCAGAAGTTATCGTTACCGCCCAGCAGGGTTCGGCCTCCTTGATCCAACGAAAATTAAAGCTTGGATACAACAGGGCAGGTAGAATTATTGATCAACTGGAGGCTGCGGGAATTGTAGGACCGTTTGAAGGAAGTAAAGCCAGGCAGGTACTGGTGACAGACCTTTACGCTTTGGAACAGTTATTAGAAAATGAAACAAAATAGAACATGAAGAATATTATTTGCTTAATGCTACTCGCAACCTTTAGTATCACAGGGCTTAAGGCCCAGGATGCCGATAAGGCCAAAGCCCTTTTAGAAGAGGTTTATAACAAGGTGAAGAGCTATGACAACATTGCTGTTGATTTTAAATACGAACTCAACAATACCGAAGCCAATGTTAAACAGGAGACTCGGGGCGATGTGACCCTACAGGGAGAAAAATACATTTTTAATTATATGGGGTCGCAACAGCTCTACGATGGAAAGAAAGTGTACACCATCGTTCCTGAAAATGAAGAGATCACCATAGAGGATAAATCTGAAGAAGGGAATACCATCACCCCATCAGATATGCTTACTTTCTACAGGGACGGTCATAAATATGAATGGGATATCCTGCAAAATGTACAGGGAAGGAAGATACAGTACGTAAAGCTGATCCCGATAGACAGCTCTTCCGAGATTGCCTCTATCCTCCTGGGAGTAGATGTGGAAACAAAGCATATCTATAAGCTGATCGAGACCGGGAAAAATGGCACTAAGACCACGATCACTGTTAATTCTTTTAAAACAGATCAGCCGTTGTCCAAAACCTTATTTACTTTTGATGAGAGCAAATACGAGAACGAAGGCTACTACATCATAAGAAACTAAGCATTGCGGATCCTTGACCAATATATATTAAGGCGGTTTCTCCTAAATTTTTTCAGTTCGTTTGTAATATTGATGTTCATCTTCATATTCCAGACGATCTGGCTTTTTATTGACGATCTTGCCGGGAAAGGATTAGACCTGATGATCATCGGGAAATTCCTTTTTTACCTAATGCCGAACCTGACAGAAAAGGTTCTGCCGCTCACGGTATTGCTATCCTCTATTCTAACCTTTGGTGCTTTTGCAGAGAACTACGAGTTTGCTGCCATGAAGGCTTCCGGAATTTCCTTGCAACGTGCTATGTTACCATTGATCGTTTTTGTGACATTCCTGGGCTTTGTGACCTTCTATTTTGCCAACAATGTAATCCCGGCTTCAGAGCAGAAGATCTACAACCTTCGCCGGAACATTGCTACGGTTAAACCGGCAGCGGTGATTGAAGAAGGGGTCTTCAGCGATTTTGAAGGTCTTAATATCAAGGTGGATAATAAGTCTGGTGAAAATGACAGGTTTTTAGATAATGTCATCATTCACAAAAAATCTGAGCTGCAGATCAATAATACGGTCATTAAAGCGAAATCCGGGGAGCTGATCTCCAGTGAAGGTTCAGATATCATTCAATTAGTCCTGAAAGATGGGCATTATTACGAAGAACTACGGCCTAAGGCAAGTGAAGAAAGGCGAAAATATCCTTTTGCCAAATCCAATTTTGACACTTACACCATCAACATAGAGATCCCGGATAACACCCAGGACCTGGAAGAGGAGCGAAATGTACGGACGGATAAGATGAAGAATATCTCCCGTCTTAAAAAGGATATCGACTCCCTGAAGGATAACAACACGGAGATCGTGGTGGCCTTTTCAAAAAATATTGTCAACCGCATGGGAGGATTTCCGTTAGCCATACCGGATTCTTTAAAAACGCCTTCCCCGGGTATGAATAGTCAATTGTCTGCGGCTAACGATAGTCTTATAACTAGCGGGTACACGCCGGAAAAGACTAAGGTAGACTCCCTCGGACCTGTACCTGAAAACATAACCGATCTTTATGCTGAGTGGCAGCGAATCCAGATCTACAACTCGGCCAATAACGCTGTCACCAACATCCTTAATACCGTTAAGGGTAAGAAAGAGGAACTACAGCGCCGCTATAAGATCTACAATATGCATATCCTGTCCCTGCATAATAAATATGCACTCGCGTTCTCCTGTATCATCTTATTCTTTGTAGGAGCTCCGTTGGGGGCCATCATCAGGAAAGGTGGCTTAGGACTGCCTATGGTCATTGCCATTGTTCTTTTCCTGGCGTATTATTTCTTAGGAGTGTTTGCCGGTAATTATGCCAAGGAGGGGAATATTCACCCCATGCTCGGAGCATGGCTT
>JABDLH010000021.1 GCA_013003145.1 Flavobacteriaceae bacterium
CCATACAGCCGGTACATGTTATCATCCCAGACAAGCTTGTTATTAACTATATCGTAATCCCAGATTCCTACCTGCGCAGCTTTGGTGGCGATCTCCAGGCGTTCAGAAATTATGGCGTGTTCCTCGGTAGCCCTTTTCTGTGCATCGATGTCCTGGAAGGTTCCGTATATACGCACACACTTGCCTTTGATCAGTTCTGGCTGGCCTTTGGCGCGTACCCATTTCTCATTTCCTTTGGCAGTAATGATCCGTAGCTCCACATCCCAGGACTTTCCCTTTTCAATTCCGCGGTTCACCAACTTGATGATCTTTTCCCGGTCCTTGCCTTCTTTGTAAAAATTAATACCCGTCTCCAGGTCGGGTTCAAAATCCTCCGGAACCTCGTGGATGTCTTTGGTGATCTTACTCCAGTGAATGCGATTGTTTATCAAATCCACTTCCCAACCACCGACATTCGCTACCTGTTGAGACATGCGAAGTAATTCTATTTCGCGCTGGGCAGAGGTCAATGACTCCAGGACCAGCACTACTCCTCCTACATCACCATCCGCATCTGACCAGGGGTTAATATTCCATTTTAACCAGTGACTACTGCCATCTTCCCTGATAAAGCGTTCTCCATCGTTGACCTCGGACCTTTCTTCTGCCAGGCTTTTTTTCAAGGCATCGACCAGTTTCCCGGGTATATCCGGAATCAGATCCTCTATGGATTTTCCTTCTGTCTGCCCGCTGGTAATCCCATAATTGCGATTAAAAGAACCCGAATTTGCAAGGATCCGGAGATCCTTGTCCAGGGAAGCCATAGGGACAGGGGAATGCTTAATGAAGTTAAGCGTCTGAATATTTTCCAAAAGGGTCAGTGTTTGTGGTTATTAACTCCAACGCTAAGTTAATACATATAGTATAAGGTAAGGCTTTACCCACGGGATATTTGGCAGACTGTTAAATTTTTCTGCACTCATTCTCAACATAACACCGGAAAATTTCAAACAGGATTCAAAATTGGCTCTATAATTTCAGCAGGCTGCAAAACTGTGGAGAAAGAAGTAGGTGTAAGTAAACTTGTCAGGGAGGGTTCTTATATTTACAGGACGATAGCAATAGATATGGAACAATTTTTTAACGAGATTAGGCTGGGAAATAAAAATGCCGTGAGTGCCATGCTGGAGAAGGACCAGGAATTGGTGAATGCCAGGGATCAGCGTGGGTCAACTCCATTGATCCTGGCGGCCTATTACAACCATTCCTCCATAGTTTCCGAACTGCTGGATTACAATGCCCCAATAGACGAGAAGGATGCAGCGGGAAATACAGCCCTGATGGGAGTCTGCTTTAAAGGATTTGGGGATATTGCGAAGCAATTGATCGATGCCGGGGCCAATGTCAATGCGACCAACGCCATGGGGGGCAGTTGCCTCATTTTCGCCATCACCTTTAAGCATGTGGATATTGCCAAATTACTTATAGAACACGGGGCAGATACCAAGGCAAAGGATGCCAGGGGCAATACAGCACTGGATCACGCCCGTATGCAGGAGGTGAAACCATTGATACAGCTTTTAGAAAACCACTGAAATATGCCATTGACAATGAAGATAGCCCTTGTTCAAACCCTATTGGCCTGGGAAGACCCAACTGCCAACCGGATAGCACTGGAAAGCCTTATCCGCGGAGCAGCGGAGGATACAGACCTCTTAGTGCTGCCCGAAATGTTTACCACCGGGTTCACCATGACCCCCCAGCACATGGATAAGGAAGAAGGTCCTAAGACTATAGAGTGGATGCGAATATTGGCCAAAGAGAAACAGATGGCCATTTGCGGGAGTATTGCTTTCCAGGAAGGTGATCAATATTACAATCGCCTTTGTTTTGTGAAGCCGGACGGATCTGTGGCGACTTACGACAAGAAGCACACCTTTACCCTGGCAGGGGAAGATAAGGTCTATACAGCGGGTACGGAAAGACTGGTTTTAGAGTATAAAGGCTTCCGCATCTGCCCACTGGTCTGTTATGACCTGCGGTTTCCTGTTTGGAGCCGGAACACGGAAGACTACGACCTGCTCATTTATGTCGCCAACTGGCCTGCTCCCCGAACATCTGCCTGGGATATCCTCCTAAAAGCAAGGGCGGTGGAGAATATGGCATTTTGTGCAGGGGTGAACAGGATAGGGACAGATCATACAGGTCATGAATACTCCGGGCATACGGCTGTATACGATGCCCTCGGATCTCCGCTGGCCTATACTGAAAAAGAAACTGTGCTCTATGCCACATTAAATAAAGAAGAGCTGGACGAGGTGAGGGGTAAATTAAAATTCCTGCAAGACCGGGATTCTTTTACCCTCCTACCGTAAAAGTCTGTTCTAACTCCCAGTTGGCCCTGACCTCTATGACTTCCGGGTAGTAGATCACCCTTTCGGGTTGCCGTCTTTCGAGGTATCGGCCGGTATCCCATTCCCTGTTTTCATTAGTGTCAAATATGAGCCTGACCAGGTATTTCCCGGGATCCACGTTATTAAATTCCAGTAGTTCGTGCTGCTGTAGATAACGCTCTCGCATAACCTTGCCTTTTTCATCAGTAAGTTGTACGATCAGGGGGAATTCCAGCGCCCCTTCCAGTCGCATCCTCAGGTTTCCTAAATCAGCGTATCCCCCGGTGGAAAGCCTGTAGACCACACTGTCATTGGTCTTTCCAAAGAAATCCATCAGGCTGCGTTCATCCAGGGTGATCTTATATTCTGTATTAGCG
>JABDLH010000027.1 GCA_013003145.1 Flavobacteriaceae bacterium
CTACCCTGGTGACCACAAGTACTATAGATAACCGGAACCTGAATCTTGCGACAGACCTTACCTACGAACACAGATTTAAGAAAGCCGGGCAGGTGATAAAGCTCAATGGGCACTATACCCATTACGACGACAGCCAGGACCAGGCCGGTTCTACAGATTATTTTGATCCCGGTGGAATGTTTATGAGAAACTTCAGCTTCCATACCGATGCAGGGCAGGATATTGATATCTATACCGGGCAATTGGATTACTTTGACCTGTTTGGGGAGGTTAATTTTGAGGCGGGCCTGAAGCAATCAGTGATCCGTTCCACCAGCCTGATTGACTACCTGGCCATTAATGGCTCCCAGAGCAATTTCCCGGATGCTTCTACAGATAATTACGAGTACAGTGAAGATATTTCTGCCGGGTATATCAGCTTCCTGAAAAACTGGGATAAATGGTCCTTAAAGGCCGGGTTGCGCGCAGAGCAAACCAGGGCAGAAGGAAATTCCATTACTTTAAGCGAGACCATTGTACAGGATTACTTTGAATTGTTCCCTTCTTTTTACCTGATGCATAACCTTACGGAAGAGAACAGCATGTCGTTTAACTATAGCCGGAAGCTGAGAAGGCCCAATTACCGAGACCTGAACCCATTCCGCTACTATTTTAACGAGTACGATTTTGCTTCAGGGAATCCTAACCTCCGGCCTTCTTTCAGTCACAACTTTAACCTGAATCTTTCGCTTAAGAACACCTATTTCATCGACTTGTATTACCGGGATAACGGGCGATACGTGATGAACCTGAGCTTCCAGGACAACCAGCGGCAGATTCTTCGGCAGGAACGGCAGAATGGGCTGGGGAGTACCTCCTATGGACTCGACTTTATAGTGAATGAATCGATCAGCAATGCCTGGTACCTCTTTGCCTATGGCTCATTGTTCGTGGAGGAAGAGAAGTTTTTAGGGATAGAGAGTGGAAATGTCCCTATCACCAACCGTGTGGAAGGCGTTTTCCTGCAACTCGGTAATTTCCTAACCCTCAGTGCAGATGGTACCTTTACAGGGGAAGCTTCTTTTACTTATATCTCAGGCTTCCTTACCGGATCTTATGTGCAAGACGCTACGGCCACCTGGAATATGGGTCTTAAAAAGACTTTTTGGGATAACCGCGCCAGTATTTCAATCGCTTTTGAAGATATACTGAACAGGTCCAATGCCCTAAGGACTACCCGCTACCTGAACCAGTTTAACTCGTATAAACTTAACGAGGAAACCCAGTTCGTTCGCATCGGCTTCACCTACAATTTCGGTAATTTCCGCTTGGCGGATAACCAACGCGAGGTGAATAAAACGGAGAGAGACCGCCTGTAAACCAAGGAAATATCTTTCCAAGTCCGTCTTATTTCTTAATTTTGCATCCCTAATTATAAAGTATATGCCCAAGATCGGTAACATAGAATTGCCCGAATTCCCACTTTTGCTCGCGCCTATGGAGGATGTGAGCGATCCTCCCTTCCGTGCCCTGTGTAAGGAACAAGGAGCAGATGTGGTATATACGGAATTCATTTCTTCCGAAGGGTTGATCCGGGACGCTGCCAAGAGCGTTATGAAACTGGATATATACGAGAAGGAAAGACCGGTAGGGATTCAGATCTTTGGAGCCAACCTGGACTCCATGTTGAAGTCTGTCGAGATTGTAGAAGCTTCTAACCCTGATATCATCGATATTAATTTTGGATGTCCTGTAAAGAAGGTGGTCAGTAAGGGTGCCGGTGCCGGTATCCTGAAAGATATAGACCTTATGGTATCCCTGACCAAAGCCATGGTAGAGCACACCAAGTTGCCGGTCACTGTTAAGACCAGGCTGGGCTGGGACCAGGAATCGATCAAGATCGTAGAGGTTGCTGAGCGTCTCCAGGATGTAGGCTGTTCTGCAATTTCCATACACGGCCGGACCAGGGTACAGATGTACAAGGGTGAAGCCGATTGGAACCCCATTGCCGATGTTAAGAATAACCAGCGGATGCATATCCCGGTATTTGGTAACGGGGATGTAGATAGCCCGGAAGCAGCAAAACGGATGCGGGATGAATACGGTCTGGATGGCGCGATGATCGGGCGCGCCAGTATAGGTTACCCCTGGTTCTTTAACGAAGTAAAACATTACCTGGCCACCGGGACACACCTGGAGCCGCCCACCATGGAACAAAGAGTAGATGCGGCAAGGAGGCACCTTCAGATGGCGATCGATTGGAAAGGGGAAAAATTAGGGGTGTTTGAAACTCGTCGCCATTATACCAATTACTTTAAAGGGATTCCCAATTTTAAGGAACTGCGTATGAAAATGGTGACCAGTGATGATGCTGCAGATGTATTCGCCGCTTTTGACGAAGCATTGGAGCAATTTTCAGATCACGAATTCGCCCGGATATAACCCGGTCTTAAGCCTGCAATAATTTTTTATTCACCCTGCTACTGGCGATCTGTGAAGCGATGATGCCCAGCAGAACAATAGTGCCGAGTACAATCAGGATATTGATGGGTTGAAATTCTACCGGGTAGGCCAGGGAAGGCGTAATACGTAACCAGCCGAAAGCGATCTGTGACCCGATCAGCAAGGCGCCCAGCCCTACACCGAACAGTCCGCCCAAGCTGGTCACCATGACTCCCTGTATAAAGTAAACCCGTCGTAATTCCCGCACTGTGGC
>JABDLH010000259.1 GCA_013003145.1 Flavobacteriaceae bacterium
GGTCTATACCGTAGACATTCGCGATGCTGAAGGCTGTATAGCGACAAATACCATCGAGCTATTACCCCCTGCACCTATCTATGCCGATATCAGGAACGTAGCTCCTTTACAATGTAATAATGACAATAACGGAATCATAGAAGCCTTTGATATTACCGGTGGGCAAGGTGCCGGGAATTACCTCTACCAGCTGAACCGTTTAAGCGAGGGGACCAACAGTGGTCTGCAGACCACAACCAGCTTTAACAACCTGTCATCGGGAGATTATACCATCACCGTGCTGGATGGATGGGATTGCCAGTTCACCACTGCTGTGATCACCATACAAGACCCGGAAGTAGTTGTGGCCGAATTAGTAGAGCTTCAACCCCCAGGTTGTGGGGATGACGGCCTCATGGAATTAACCGTTGCTAACCCAGAAGCAGGTGTTAGTTACTTTTTCAGGCGTTCGGGGACAACTGATCCCTTCCTTCCCCTGGATCCCCTGGATCCTACAGCCACATCGGTACAGATATCTGAAGATATCACTGTAGACCCCGGACCGTTCCAATATGATGTTCAGAACTCCAACGGATGTCCATTTGAAAAATCCAACCAGATTTCCCTGGATCCGGCAGCACCGCTCGTGATCTCTCTAGACCTGACCAATGCAACTATTAATTGTGCCGGTGAAGCTACGGGGATTATCCGTTCTGAAGCATTTGGTGGAATAGGTAACTATGTGTATACCTTACTGAATTCTAATACCCCACCTGCCCCAACGGCTCTGAACACCGAACGATCTTCCCAGACTTCCGGAATATTCAGAGAGCTCGGTCCCGGAACCTATTATGTATATGCACAGAGCGGTGGATGTACAGCCATATCGACTCCGATCACCATCAGCGAGCCACCACCTTTGGTGCTGGAATCACTGGAGGTAGTTCCCGTAAGTTGTTCCGGTGATGTGGACGGGCAGATCATTATAGAAGCCAGTGGGGGTACAGGTAAGATCCGCTATTCCATTGCCGACCAGTTGAGCGAATTCTTTGAAGGAGATGACCCTATGTTCCCGAACAGGAGGACATTTACAGACCTTGCCCCGAGGACCTATGAGGTGATTATACAGGATGACCTGGGCTGTACGATTACCAGGACTATCGAAGTTACCGAACCGGAGGCAATCCTGGTGGCTATCGCAGCATCTGAACCGGAAACCTGTATGGGCGATGGCGACGGAAGTGTGACCCTCGACGTGTCCGGGGGAACACCACCTTATGAATTTGCCTTGAATTCCTCGGCCCCGGAAGACTTTGCGCCTAATCCAGAGCAGCAATGGGAAAACCTCGTCGGGGGAGAGACTTATGTAATCTTCGTCCGGGACTCCATGGGTTGCGAAACCAACGTGATCGTGCCGGTGGGCATTGGCGTTGACCTCAATCCTGTACCAGTGGTAGAATATGGTTGTGAAGGTATTTTCCCCAACTCGACTGCTACCGTCAGTATGGAGGATGATTCAGAAATATCCCAGTTGCTGTTTGCTTTAGACCCGGTAGACCCAAGCGATGCTGTAACCGCTGAAGCCGGTACAGAAAATACCTGGGGTGACCTGGCTCCCGGAGAGCATATTGTTTATGTGTACCATGAGAATGGCTGTTCTACCTATGTGGAGTTCAATATAGATTCCTATGAACCACTGACCCTGGAAGCCGAAAAAACAGGCGTAAATGAAATTACAGCTGTAGCCCGCGGAGGATTTGGTGAGTACAGGTATTACTTCCAGGAACAACCTTATGGATCGGACAATGTCTTTTATTCCAACGAAGACTCTAATGTTAGCATCCGGGTAGTAGATGCCCGGGGATGCGAGGCATTGGTGACCATGGCCTTTGATTTTACAGGGGTCCTACAGATGCCTAATCACTTCACCCCGGACGGTGACCTGATGAATGATGTATGGTCCCCAATGAACAGGGAACTATTCCCTAACCTGGAAGTCAAGATTTTTGACCGCTATGGAAGGGTAGTGGCCATCCTGGACCAGGTCTCAGAATGGGACGGAACCTATGAAGGTGATGAGGTGCCTACGGGGGACTATTGGTACGTAGTAAATGCAAACGATAAGAGTATGCAGCAGTATGTCGGACATTTTACTTTATACAGGTAACCGGCATCACGTTTAAAAGTTTAGAATGGCCTCGGTAACCGAGGCCATTTTTTTGTCTTTTAATCTTGAAAATTTTCTAGAAACGTATTGTGTTTTTTCCTATATTTAATCCTAGATTACAGTGTTTAAAACGCTGTATAAGTGGCAGATGCCGGAATTATTCTCATGTGCGGTCCGGCAATATAATTAGATTTCTCTCCCCCAGGAACGTTCACCCATATTTATCCCCCAGAGTAATTGAGTACATCCTAAAAGAGGATTGTTTTACTGATTTCTTTACGAGTTTATTCACGCAGATTTACTCACGAGAAGCATCATAAATCCCCACGGGTATCAACAAGAGTACTGATCTAAATTCTGATATATGAAAAATGTAATTTTAACTTTAGGCATCCTGTTGGTAATGGGAGCCTGCAATGAACCTAAATCCAAGGAAGAACCCCTGACAGAAGAAAAAGAATTGGCTATGGCTACAGAGGAAGCTATATCAGCTGAACGGGGGAAATATCTTGTCAATGCCATGGGGTGCACGGATTGTCATTCCCCTAAGAAAATGACCGAACACGGTCCAGAGCCTGATCAGGACCTATTTCTTTCCGGGCATCCTTCCGGGGAACAATTACCACCTCTAGACCCCTCTCAAGTACAGGGATACTTAGCATTTAATATGGGGCTTACCGCCGCGGTCGGACCCTGGGGTACCTCTTTTGCTGCCAACCTGACACCCGACGAGACCGGTATAGGAAGCTGGACAGAAGAACAATTCCTGATTGCTATAAAAGAAGGGAAGTACAAGGGGATGAGGGAAGGTAGAGCTTTGTTACCTCCAATGCCATGGCAACAGTACCGCATGCTGACCGATGACGACCTGAAATCTGTTTTTAAATATCTCAAGACTATTAAACCAATAGACAACGTAGTACCCAGCCCGATTCCGCCTAAGGGGACATAAGAATAAAATTATTAACCCCTCTTTCGAATAAAAAGCCGGGCCGTAAAGGTACCGGCTTTTCTTGTTGGGCTCACAAAGCTTTGTTAAAGCCGTAATTCCCGGATATTTCCCCCGACTGAATACTTTGTAACCTTAAAACAAAACAATGTCAAATAAAACATACCAGATCGGGCTAAGTCCCGTGACTTTAGAAACAGCAGATGATAAGCAGAAAAACATCCTTGAACAGGCTAAAAAAGCCAATGGAATGATTCCTAATATGTATAAGAATATGGTAAACCTCCCCGGTTTACAGGAAACTTATGATCTGGGTTACCAGAAGTTCAGGAGTGAAAGCGGGTTTAGCCCAGCCGAACAAGAAGTGGTCTTCGTGACCCTGAGTGTGGACAACGGATGTAATTACTGTACCGCGGCCCACAGTTTTATCGCTGATAAAATGTCTAAAACCCCTGAAGAAGTGACGGATGCCATCCGCGACGGGAAAGATATTCCGGGTGAAAAATATGCTGCCCTGGTTAGGTTTACAAAGATTATGAATAGGAGCAAAGGTAATCCGAGCCCTGAAGAGGCCAGGGAATTCCTGGAGGCAGGATATAGTGAGAAACAGATCCTAGCCATTATCCTTGCACAGTCTGTAAAGACTATCAGCAATTATTCTAACCATATATTCCATACCGAGGTTGATGATGCGTTCAGCAGCAGGAAGGTAGAAGAGACGGTCGGATAATATTTTAAAGAATATTTAAAATTTTAAAATCCAACCCGGCCTGGCCGGGTTGGATTTTTTCTAATACTCTCGGAATATTCTGTTACTATGGCTGGGGGGTAACAGGTGTCAGGCTAATATTTCCAACGGTCAGCAGGGAATTGGTATGGCCATTTTTCCGGATGGTTTCCGGATTTTCCGGATCTACCACCCATTTTCCGTCCACTACAAATTTATACTCCACTGTACCTCCGGGCAGAAGAATTTCAATAGTCCATGACTCTCCATTTCGTTCAAGGTAATCTGAACCGGGGTTCCAATAATTAAAACTGCCCGCTATGGATACCTTTTTAGCGTCCGGGTATCCATTCAGTTTAAATGTGACCGGAGCTTTTTTGATTTCCTGGCTTTCCAGGGTTTGTATGGCTTGTTTTAATACTTCCTTATTTGTTACTTTTTCGGACCTGTCTCGTAAGCTTTTCAACAGTTTTAAC
>JABDLH010000068.1 GCA_013003145.1 Flavobacteriaceae bacterium
TGACTAACCTTCTTGAAACCCAAACTCTTTACGGTTTTGGTGACACCCAATACGAACGAGTTATCACTAATCTAAAACCGCTCTTTAAAGGCTTTAACCCTGTTAAAATCACCGATAAAGGAAAGGACATCCTGGAAGGGAAAACTAATTATTATTCCCAGTTAAGAGATAATGAATATTACCTCGGCGGAGCGCTTAAATACAATTTCCTATACAATACGGATTCTCGCAGGATCCTAAAACTCTAATATGCCTTTACTTCCCTCAGAATTGATCCTCAACGAGGATCAGAGTATCTATCATTTAAATTTACATCCGGAAGATATCGCAGACACCATCATTACTGTTGGTGATCCCGACCGTGTCGCTATGGTCACTTCCTATTTTGACTCCGTCGAAATTAAAAAAGGGAAACGCGAATTTGTCACTCATACCGGGCATTATAAAGGTAAACGGCTGACCGTAATCTCTACCGGGATCGGAACAGATAATATCGATATCGTCCTGAACGAACTGGACGCCCTGGTCAATATTGATTTCAAAACGCGAAAAGTAAAGGAAGAATTACGACAACTGAAACTTATACGGGTAGGAACTTCCGGGGCGCTTCAACCCGAGATCCAAGTGGATTCCTTTTTGATGAGCGAATACGCTATAGGCTTTGACAACTTACTTCATTTCTATGACAGTTCTCACCTGCAGCACCACGAAGTACAGCAAGCATTCCTGGAATATACCAAATGGTCGACAGCTAAATCTACTCCTTACGTGATCAAGGCCGATGATGAACTGCTGCAACTCTTTGCCTCTGACCAGGTGTTGATGGGGGTTACGGCAACCAAAGTTGGATTCTACGGACCCCAGGGCAGGAAGCTCAGGTTAGAACTACAGGATCCTGATCTCAATCACAAACTGTCCTCGTTCCGGTATAAAGACCGCATGATCACCAACCTGGAAATGGAGACTTCTGGCATTTACGGGCTTTCAAGGCTGCTCGGCCACCAAGCTGTTTCCATGAACTGTATACTGGCCAACCGCTACAATGGGACATTTTCTAAAGACCCGGAGAAAGCCGTTAAAAAATTGATAGAATATGTGCTGGAACATTTGACTGTAGCGTCATTTGTTTAACCAATATAGCAAATAGGCTGCTGTACTTATCCGTATTTTTACCCTTAAAACAACATAGTGGAAAAATCGTATAAGCATAGGGATGTCAATTGGCTGTCCTTTAATGAGCGGGTCCTTCAGGAAGCAGAAAACCTGGACACCCCCCTATTGGAACGTCTGAAATTCCTTTCGATTTTTTCTTCTAACCTGGATGAATATTTCAGGGTGAGGATCTCACAGCTTCGGCAGTTGAAAAAGGTGGACAAAAAATTGCGAAAGAAGCTGATGACCAGGTCTAACAAGACCCTGAAGCATATTCTTAAAGAGGTTCATGCCCAACAATGCAGCTTCGGTAAAATCCTCAACCAGATCTATGCCGGACTGGAAAAACACGACATCTATTTTGAAACTCCGGAAACTTGTACTGATGAGCAGCTAAAATTCATGGAATCTTTCTTCTGTAAGGAAGTAAAAGAAGATTGTAACATACTTCATGAATTTAACTCTGGAGATCTGCAGAACGGGAAAATATACCTTTTGGTCGCCTTTGAAGACGGATCATTTTCACTGGTGTTTTTACCCTCAGACAAGCATGGACGCTTTATTCAGCTTCCCGGAAAAGACAAACATTTTATATTCCTGGATGATGTAGTTCGCCCGCAACTGCAACAGCTCTTCAGGGACAGGAAGATCATCAATGCTTATTCGATAAAACTATCACGGGACGCGGAACTCTACCTGGAAGACGAAACCTCGGATACCGCACTGGTAGAAAGGATTTACAGTTCTTTGGACCAGAGGACATCCGGGCAGCCCACACGGCTGTTATATGACGACAGCATGCCCAAGGAGCTCTGTACGGCACTCATGAAGAAGCTCGGCATCAGTAAGATAGACATGTTCCCGGGAGGTAAATATCACAACTTCTCCGATTTTATGGATTTCAGCCTCTCGCTGGACGAGCCCGAGTTGAAATATGCCGAAATGCCCCCCCTTCCCCACCCTGAATTAGCGGGAATATCGGATTACTTTTCTGCATTAAAACGCAAAGATTACCTTACCCATTACCCCTACCAGGATTTCGCGGTACTCGAGAATTTTATTCGGCAGGCGTCAGAAGATGAGCAGGTGGTCAGTATTAAAATATCCCTTTATCGAATTGCAAAAGAGTCGACCCTCACCGATGCCTTGTTAAGCGCATTGAAAAAGGGGAAAGAAGTGATCGTTTTCGTAGAAGCTAAAGCCCGTTTTGATGAGGAGAATAATATTCACTGGGGAAAGACATTTGAAGAACGTGGTGCTAAAGTCATATTCAGTGTTCCCAATATCAAGGTTCATGCAAAAATTGCGATGATCGAACGCGAAGAACAAGGCAGTACAATGCGGTATGGATATATTGGAACAGGAAATTTTAATGCAAAAACATCTAAGATTTATTGTGATCACGGACTTTTCACAGCAGACAGCCGTATAACGGACGACCTCGCCCAGGTATTCCTTGTACTCGAAAAAAAGCTGATCATTCCCAAGCTGAAATACCTACTGGCCTCCCCTTATAATACCCGCAGCACTTTCAGGGAGTTGTTAGAGAACGAGATCAGGAACAAAAAAGCAGGTAAGAAAGCACTGGTCATCGCCAAGATGAATAGCCTTGAGGACAAAGGAATGATCGACGAGCTCTATAAGGCACATGCCAAAGGTGTGGATATACGACTTTTGGTCCGGGGGTTTTGTTGCCTGGTACCGCCGGTCATGGAAGAAGGAAGTTCACAGGGCGAGTTGAAGATCACCAGTATAATAGACCGTTACCTGGAGCACGGCAGGATCTATTATTTTTATAATGACGGGGAGCCAAAAATGTACATGGGGTCAGCAGACTGGATGACACGTAATCTCGATAAACGGATAGAGGTGCTTACCCCCATCCTTGATCCCGATATTTTTAAAGAATTGAAACAGGTACTGGATATACAATTGGCGGATAACGTTAAAGCGCGAATCATAGATGCTGAAGATTCTAATGCATTCGTGCCAAAAACTCCTGCTGAAAAGGATATTCGGTCACAATACAAGATCTACGAATTTCTCAAATCTAAAATTGAAGTAAAACAAGATCTATGAAGAAAGTGAATGTTATAGGAGTACCAGAACATTTTAACCTGCCCTGGCACCTGGCCATTGAAGAAGGTGCTTTTGAAGACCGGGGTATAGACCTTCAATGGACCGATATTCCGGAAGGAACCGGTAGGATGTGTGATATGCTGGAAGCTGGAGAAGCAGACCTGGCCATTGTATTGACCGAAGGCATCGTAAAAAAGATCACTGAAGGTCTGGAGGCTAAAATTGTGAGGGAATATATTTCCACTCCCCTGCAATGGGGTATACATGTGGCTGCAGAGAGTCATTACCAGAAGGTGGAAGAACTACAGCATGCGAGGGCGGCGATCAGCAGGTTTGGCAGTGGAAGCCACCTGATGGCCTTTGTTAATGCTAGGCAACAGGGCTGGGACACCAAGTCCCTGAAATTCAAAGAAATTCAACACCTCGAGGGTGCTATTGAAGCTTTGAGTAATAAGGAAGCGGATTACTTTATGTGGGAACATTTTACAACAAAACCACTTGTAGATGAAGGGATTTTTAGAAGACTGGGTGACTGCCCCACGCCCTGGCCATGTTTTGTGATTGCGGCCAACGACCGTTTCCTGGAAAAAGAACACGGCACCCTGGAACACATCCTGGAAATTATGGATAATTATACCGGGGAGTTCAGGAATATTCCCAGCATTGATCGTACCCTTTCTAACCGGTACGGGCAACAACTGGAAGACATACGGATCTGGCTATCCTCCACTCGGTGGAGCCAGAAACAGATCAGTGAGGAAGTAATTGAAAATGTGAGCAATACACTACTTTACTTAAAGCTTATTGACGAAAAGGCGGAGGTATCAGACTTGCTTTGGAAAAAATCGTAATTACCATTCAATAGCAGGTTTACCCTGCTTTAGAAGTAATTGGTTGGTTTTACTGAAATGCTTGTTCCCGAACCAGTAACCACGGTTGGCACTTAGTGGTGAAGGATGGCCTGAAGTGAGAATATAATGCTTTTCAGAATCGATCAGTTTTGCCTTTTTCTTGGCATATCCACCCCATAACAGGAAGATTAAGCCCGTTTTATCTTTGTTGAGTACTCGGATAATGGCATCGGTGAATTTCTCCCATCCCATGCCCTGGTGGCTCCCGGCTTGCTTTTCCCTTACCGTCAGGGTTGCGTTGAGCAGCAGAACACCTTGCCGTGCCCAATGACTTAAATCACCATTTACAGGCACTTCCCGGCCCAGGTCCTGGGCTAGCTCCTTGTAAATATTGACTAATGACGGAGGGAGAGAATCCTTAGCCCCCACAGAAAAACAAAGTCCGTCAGCCTGCCCATAACCGTGGTAAGGGTCCTGGCCCAGGATCACTACCTTTACTTCTTCGTAGGGCAGTTGATCAAAGGCCCGGAATATTTGTTCCTCAGGAGGAAAACATATATTGGCGCCGTATTCGCCCTGTACATACCGCATAAGCGATTCAAAGTAGGGTTTTTTACATTCTTCCGATAAAGCATCAGACCATCTGCCCGGTAGGTGTAATTTCATCGTTAATTTGTGTATTTTTGTACCACTAAAATTATTGCAATATACTTTGAAGCACAAGATCCGCAAAAAAACCCTGGAAGACCTTGAATTTCCAACGGTCTTAAAACAAATCTCATCCCGCTGCGCAACAACTCCCGGCAAGGTTGCAGCACTTGCACTGGTTCCCTATGGGGAAAGGGAAGCTATACAGACCTCTCTGGGGCAGACATCAGAATACCTATCATCTTTTACTACGGATAACCGTATCCCTGCCCATGGGTTTGACGAGATCAACGCGGAGCTGCGTTTGCTTGCTATAGAAAATACAACCCTGGAGATACAGGGGTTCCGCAGGATTGCTTCGCTTTGTGCCGTGGTTGCCGACCAGAAGAAGTTTTTTAAGAAATTTAAGGAATACTATCCACTGCTCCACGGATTATCCCTATCGGTTGAAGAGGATACCGAAGTAGCAGCTATGATCGAAGGGGTCATAGACCGTTTTGGTGAAGTACGGGACGATGCCTCCGAAGCATTAGGCAGGATACGACGACAGATGCAAACCGTGAAAAGCCAGATCAACCAGAGCTTTGTCTCCGCCCTCCAATCCGGCCAGGCTTCTGATTACCTGGACGAGATTCGCGAATCGGTGGTGGAGAATCGCAGGGTCCTTGCCGTGCGGTCCATGTACAGGAAAAAAGTCAAAGGTAGGGTGATGGGAACATCCAAAACCGGCAGTATTGTTTATAT
>JABDLH010000096.1 GCA_013003145.1 Flavobacteriaceae bacterium
GGGATTTCCCGATCCTGATCAAATTTATCGATGCTCAAAAAGACCTGTCGGTTCAGCTGCACCCCAACGACGAGCTGGCTCGGAAAAGGCACCAGTCTTTCGGGAAAACAGAAATGTGGTATATCATGGATGCCGATCCCGGGGCTGAACTCATCGTAGGATTTAACAGGGACCTGGATAAGGAAACTTATAAGGAGCAGCTGGAAAATGATCGTTTACTGGAACTGCTGAACTACGAGCAGGTAAAAGAAGGGGATACCTTCTTTATCAATACCGGGAAAGTTCATGCCATTGGAGCAGGAGTCATGCTTGCCGAGATCCAGCAGACCTCGGACATTACCTACAGGATCTACGATTTTAAAAGGAAGGACAAGGATGGAAATTACCGGGAATTACATACCGATCTCGCCCTGGATGCCATCGATTATAAGAAGAAGGACGATTTTAGGGTAGCGTACAGCAAGCGGAAAGACGCGGTAAATACCATGGTGGATTCACCCTATTTCAAAACTAATTTCCTGGATCTCAGCCGGAATTTCTCCTTGGATTTAAAGAATCGGGAAGCCTTTACCATACTCATGTGCGTACAAGGAGAGGCCAATGTCATATATAAAAGTGAAAGTGCTACCATGAAAAGGGGAGAAACCGTACTTTTACCGGCTGCAATTCAAGGAGTAACCTTGGAAACCGCAGGAGCAAAATTACTCGAAGTAACAATTTAAGGTAGTAACAAGAACTAAATCAAAGTAAAATGGCAAGTATTCGCGAATTAAAGAAAGATATCAATAGTGTACTCGGTGGAATCATAGAGGCGGTATACATCGTGGAAGCCTCCAATGGAGAGCAGAACAGCAAAGAGGGATCAAAAATTATTGACGATGCAATTGAAACCTTTGACGAACTGATCGCCAAGGTGAACGATAAAGAGGTGGAGAATCGTAAAGCACACCTGAAGCAGGTACGTGAGGAATTAGAAAATAAGGCCAATAAGTTGGTGGTTAAGGTCAACAAACTGGCCTCCTAAATCATTTACTCTTCTTCCTGTCGCGACTGCAGGTACTCTGACAAGGCGCGACCGTATTTAGAATCAGCAACCTCCGGGGTTAACGAACCGTAAATAGAATCAAGATATTTCTTATTGGCGTCGGGAACCTCGGTGAGTGCTATAAAAGGAGCAACTTCAGAATCCTTGTTGTTCAGCGCAAAGTTCAGCGCGTATAAATAACCTCTCAATATATTCTTCTCGTTTAACTGGTTCAGGGAATCCATAGCGATTGAGTCTTCACGGTACTCCGGTTTAGACGCTGTCTGTATGATTTCCAGGTTCCTGGTATTGAACCGGGACATGTTATTCCTGTATTCCTCTAATTTTTCATGAGTTTTTGAACCACTGATTTTCGCTTTGC
This sequence comes from Flavobacteriaceae bacterium, assembly GCA_013003145.1. Classification (GTDB taxonomy): domain Bacteria; phylum Bacteroidota; class Bacteroidia; order Flavobacteriales; family Flavobacteriaceae; genus Zeaxanthinibacter. Next base: position 1,407 of record JABDLH010000096.1, read on the forward strand.
CTTCAAATGCATTCCATTGCGTATTAACAGTAATGGTTCCGGCCTCTCCAAAGAATGAGATTCGGTCATTGAAATCGTTCCTGTCTTCTTTCTCCAGGTAGAGATAGAATAGTTCCGGGCTTTCCAGGCTAGTCTCAAAGGAAAATTTACCGTCCCCGGAGATTTCCATGGAATCCAGGGCGACCAGGCTTGAATCCTGTATTTTTTGCAGGTAGAGAGTACCTTTCTTAAGGCCGGCAACATTTCCGGTAACGACCATGGTCTTTTCAGGATCTTTCCCGCAGGCAACGATCAGTAGGGTCAACAAGGACCACAAAGCAAGTTTGTTCATCTAAAAAATTTTTGGGCAAATATCACTAAAGTTTGCGTGTTATTAAACTTTTGAGGCAATTTCCATAAGGTAGGCGCAAAGCAGGGCTCCACCCGTTCCTACCACGTAACCGAATACGGCCAGGAGTACCCCGACCGAAGTCAGGGAAGGATGAAATTCAGCCGCGACGACCGGGGCAGATGCAGCGCCGCCGACATTAGCCTGGCTACCTACTGCCAAAAAGAAATAAGGAGCTTTGATCAGTTTAGCGACCAGGATTAACAAACCTGCATGGATACTGATCCAGATAAGACCTATGGCGATAAGGCCCGGGTTTTCCAATACCTTCCCCAAATCCATTTTCATTCCTATAGTGGCCACCAGGATATAAATAAAAACCCCTCCTAATTTGCTGGCCCCGGCTCCTTCGTAGTTCTTTGCTTTTGTAAAGGACAGGCCGATCCCGATCGCGGTGGCGATCACGACCATCCAGAAGAAATTACTACCCAGGAAGGATAGGAAACTTTTCTTATCGGCGACCGCTGCTACATTGGCTTCGAGGTAGGTGCTGATAGAATCGCCAAAGAAGTGGGCAATCCCCACGGCCGTAAAAGCGAGGAAGAGCATGATCATATAGTCGTTCAGGGTAGGAACCCGGGTGATCTTCTCCGTAAAGGCGGTTACTTTTTTCCGCAGATCGGTGATGGCCGATGTATCCGCCTTAAGCCATCGGTCTATACGGGCAGAGCGGCCAATACCAAATAAGAGTACAGCCATCCAGATGTTAGCGACTACGATGTCTATTAAAACCATCCCCCCGTATTTTGAGGGGTTATACCTGAAGATCTCTAACATGGCTGCCTGGTTGGCCCCTCCGCCGATCCAGCTTCCCGCGATGGTGGAAAGTCCTCTCCAAACGGCATCAAAATCATTCCCGCCTACTGTTTCAGGGGAGAATATGGATACGATTAAACTGGCGATAGGTCCTCCAATAATTATACCTACGGTTCCTGTAAAGAACATGATCAGGGCCTTTGATCCCAGGTTTGCAATGGCTTTCAGATCTATACTCAGGGTCATGAGGACCAGGGCCGCAGGGAGAAGATAGCGGCTGGCCATATAATAAAGCCCGGAGGTTTCGTCAGAAATGATCCCTGAACTGGCTAATATTGCAGGCAGAACGTAACACATGAGGATGGCCGGAACGACCGAATAAAACTTACTCCAGAATCCTGTTTGCCTTGAAGAGGTATAGAATATAAAACCGAGACATAGGGTTAACAAACCAAAGACTACGCTGTCATTGGTGATCAGGGGTTGCTCCATGGGTGGTTATGATTTTGGCCAAATATAAACAAAAAGCTAAGACAGCTATTTTTGCGTAAATCAGATATTCAGCCAGTAAGTGAACTTCAGGTTGATAGACCTGTACCGGGGGCTGAACTGGTTGATGAAATAATTGTCATTGTAGACCAGGAAGAGATCAGAAAGGGGGGCAAACCTCCACTGCAGCCGGGAGTTGATCCCCAGGTTGTCTTGCTGGTTGCTGTATTGAATAAGGGTAGACCAGAAGAGGCTCTTACTGAAGGTGATATCTACCTTAGGTGAGAATAACCACAGGTCGGCGCTAGGGTAGGGGTCCGGCAACTGGATTTTGTCATAATTCATGGCAAAACGCAAAGAAGCAATTGGCTGTATTCTCAGGCTGACTTCCGCTTCCAGGGAAAACCGGGTACCGTTAAAGAAGCCGCCGTATTCCGGTTCAATGGAAAAGGAAACGATATTAGCCCTGTTAGAGCGGTATTCCATTTTAAAGCTATTGAATTCGTATCCCTGGTTCCCCGGCAAAGGAATACCATCTTCAGATCCGGTGGGATCAAAAGAATCTGTCAGGAAGATATAGCGGTTACTAAACTCTGCTTCAAAATCGGACTGGTTCCTCAATTCGGCTCTCCATGTGGCCATAATATCGTGATCTGTCTTCTGGTAATCCAATCCAGGTCTCCAGGTAACAATGGGAAAGAACCTGAAGCTATGCCGGTTTATAGGGCCTGCACTGGGCCAGAATAAGCGTTCTGCCGCTACCGCACCCTTCAGGATATCCGTTCTCCTGATAAAGCCCAGGTCAGAACGAAAATCTTCATCTACCTTGACCAAGTCTGTGACAAATCGGTAATTCCTGCTATTGTATTCCAGGTTAGCCCCCAGGGAGAGATTTCCCTCCGCATCATCCGGTTGAAACGACTTATGGGCATAGAATTTACCGGTCCAGGTATTTTCTTTGGACGCCAGGTTGTAGTCTACACCTACCACGCGGTTGTAGTCATCTTCCCGATCTAAGAAATCGTAATCCCCGAAGGATTGGCGATTGATAAGGAACATACTGATAAATGAGCGGGAAAACATTTTACGCTGCGCCGCCAGCATCATATTATTATTAGAGGCAATCTCGTTGTCCGGGTCTTCTGCAGTCTGGATATTTAGAAATCCTAATCGCCAATCCTGGTTAAGTTTTCCACTCAGACGCACCCCTCCGAGAATATCGTTCTGTATGGTGTTATCAGCAGAATCTTTGGCAATACCTATACGACGCGAGAAGAAGGGATTGGCATCCCGCCCGCCTCCATAGCCTGAGAACAGGTCACTGTTGTCAATAAAAAATTGTCTTTTTTCCGGAAGGTTGATCTCAAAGCGGGTAAGATTAGTGACTACATTATCCACCTCCACGTTAGAGAAATCGGGGTTGATCGTAATATCCAGGTT
>JABDLH010000268.1 GCA_013003145.1 Flavobacteriaceae bacterium
AAAGAGCAGTATTGGTATTACCATCTTTTAATGATTCCCGATCATTTACTGAAAGTAGGAGCTTCTCATCCTGAAGTTCTTCCACAGACAAAAGCGGTAATTCTTCCTGGGTAGTCTGCCCGCTAAAATAAATGATTACCATGTCCTTCTCAAAATTGACCTCCGGAAGCGGCAAGCCCGGTTTCCTGCTCCGATTCACCTTGGCAAAAAACGCTTTCAAAGCCTTCTGGTTCTCAATAAGCAGAATTTCCTGTTGCTCCCCTCCTCCATAGGGATCACTCATAAGCAATGTTAATTCCGGTGCCTGCTGATCGGAATTCGATTGGGACTTACCCTTATAGAAATTACAGCTCATAAATAGAATAATAAGAAGATAGGGAAAATGCCTCATGATCAGATAGAATTCTTATAGTTTGCCTTATACGCTTTCTCGTAAACCGCTTCGTATAAAGGTAATATATGTTTAATATCAAACTTGGAGGCCTCCCTGAAGGCATTCTCTTTAAATTCCTCTAATACCTTCTCGTCACGAAGAATATGCAGTGCATTGGCTACCATTTCATCGATGTTGCCGACATCACTCAAGTAACCGCTTACCCCTTGTTTATTTACTTCAGGAATACCCCCGGTATTACTGGATATGACCGCAACACGATTGATCATTGCCTCCAGGGCCGCCAATCCGAAGCTTTCCGTTTCTGACGGCAGGAGGAACAGATCTGAGAAACAAAGAATCCGATCAATCTCGTTGCTATTTCCCAGGAAGATCACCCTGTCTTTAATTCCGAGTTGAGCACAGAGCCTTTCTGCATCCTCCTTTTCGGGCCCTTCACCGACCATGATAAGCCTTGCCGGTATTTCCTTGCTAATGCCATGAAAGATCCGTATCACATCCGGGATCCGTTTAACTTTCCTGAAATTACTGATATGGGTGATAATCCGCTCATCATCTTCGGCCATTAAAGACCGCTGGCAATCCGTGAATTCTGTATCATAATTGGTGATATCTATAAAATTGGGGATTACCTCGATCTCATTTTCTATATTAAATATCCTGAGGGTATCTTGCTTTAACGCTGCTGATACCGAAGTGACCACATCAGATTTATTGATACTGAAGGTAACTGCCGGTTTATAAAAGGGGTGTTTCCCTACCAAGGTTATATCTGTTCCGTGAAGGGTGGTGATCATCGGGATATAGATACCGTCCTCTTCCAGCATTTTCTTTGCCATATAGCCAGCATAGGCGTGGGGTATGGCATAATGCACATGCAGTAATTCTATTCCGTAAAGTTTAACCGTATCTACCAACTTACTGGAGAGGGCCAGCTCGTATGGCTGGTAATGGAAGAGGGGATATTCCGGCACGTGAACTTCGTGGAAGTGAATCCTGCTGTTCAGTAATTCAAGCCGAACCGGCTGTTTATAAGTTACAAAGTGAACCTCGTGCCCTCTTGAAGCCAATGCAATTCCTAGTTCTGTGGCAACCACCCCACTCCCTCCAAAAGTCGGGTAACAAACTATGGCTATTTTCATCCGTGAATCTTTATTAACAGGGCCGATATGTTCGGGCCTTTTAACAAAACTACGGTTAAATTTTTTTCTTAATTGATAAGGGAATCATAAATAGCCTGCTGAATCCGGGTTCTTAAGGCTGATTTTACCAAAAGCATATTGGTTGCAGAAGGGTAAGTTCGATTGGAGAGAAAGACATAAACAAGTTCCTGTTCAGGGTCTGCCCAAGTGTAAGTGCCTGTAAACCCACTATGTCCGAAACTCTTCCGGGATACACATCCGCAAGTAGGTCCTTTTTCATCTAATTGTGGTTTATCAAATCCTACTCCCCTCCTGACTTTCTTGTCACAGAAATAACATTTATTGAATTTTTCAACAGTGCGGTCCTCCAGGAAACGCTCTCCCCCGTAATATCCCCCCTGTAAGTACATTTGCATGATCTTTGCCACGTCATTTGCGTTGCTGAAGAGGCCGGCATGTCCGCCAACACCACCTTGCATCGCAGCCCCCATGTCATGTACAAACCCCTGCACCACCTGGTAGCGGTAATAATTGTCCACTTCGCTAGGCACTATATCCTTCATAGGGTAGCGATCCAGGGGATTAAATCCTGTCCTGTTTGCCCCCAGGCGTTTGTATAAAAATTGGTCGGTAAGCGAATCCAGGCGGGAGCCATTCGCTTGTTCTATATATTTTTTTAGAATATAATAGGAGATATCACTGTAGCGATACCGGTTCGATTTTAGTTCTTGTCGCTCTATCCTGTTATAGATAGAATCAGTATAGGCATCACTAAGGTACATCTGGTCGGTGACGCGGATAGAAAACCCATCAGCCTGGTGATTCCTGTAAAATTCAGGCGAAGGCCGCCGGTTTTTATTCAGGGTATCTACGTAAAACGCGATCCAGGCAGGTAAACGACCGTAATGGGACAGTGCCTTCAGGACGGTCACGTCTTTCAGATCAGAATCCTCAAATTCGGGTAGCAATTCCTGGAAAGTATTATTTAGGGCCATGGTACCCTCTTCTTCCATCTTCATGAGCTGGGGTAGTGTAGCCAGTATCTTGGTAAGTGAAGCCAGGTCGTAAATACTATTTGTAGTTACAGAGTCCTTACTGTCATAGGTAGGTTTTCCGAAAGCCTTGTTATAGATAACCTTACCCTTCCGGGCCACCACAACTTGTGCTCCCGGGAACATCATGGAATCAATACCATTCTGAACCAGGGTGTCAATTCTTGCCAGTCCTATCCTGCTCATACCTACTCGCTCCGGTACATCGTACCCCAATCGCATTAAAGCGTCAAGTTTAATCCCGGAATTTACAGGGAAATCCCGATGTGCAGACACTGGAAGAATCCCTTTGGCCGGGAGAGCCCCAAAAATGATCTGAGCGGTCTTTTGCTGGCTGATCCGGCTATTCTGGTAAGCTTGTATCACACCGTCGATATCCTGGAAGGTAGCTATGTCTGATAGCGCATAAGGGTTTGCAAATGATGCAAGGATCGTATTGGATTGAGGCATTCGTGCTATTTCGTGTAACCAGAATCTCTCTTTTTCCGAGAATTTATACGCTTTCCAGGGACTACTGTTATCTTTATGAAACCCTACGATTACCAGGTTATATTCTTGCAGTTTTTCTGTGATCGTAGCAATGTCCTTTCCATTCACCTGGATGACATCTGTATAATTTTGCATGGTTTCTAGGAATGGATCACTATCAGCATCCCCTAATTTTACGTAGGCAATCTTTTTGTTTTCCAATCGCTTGATCGGTAGAATATCTACACGGTTTTGCAAGACCGTTATAGCATTCTCCATAGCCTCGGCATAGAGCAGGTCATTACTTTCGCTATTCAGATCCTCATATAATTCATCAATTTTAACAGGACTGTAATCGTGAAGGCCAGCTTTATACTTAGCCATCAGTATCCTTTTAACCGATTCGGCCAGGCGGTCTTCCTTGAGCTTTCCGCGATCGTAGGCTTTTATTAACGCCTCTTTAGCCAATAGGGCATCCTCTGGCATCAGAAGCATATCGTTACCGGCTTTAAAAGC
>JABDLH010000193.1 GCA_013003145.1 Flavobacteriaceae bacterium
GTATTTCCCAACACCATTCCCATGATCACTACCGCGAGCAGTCCTGATTCATGGGCAAATTGGTCAGACATTACAAAAACGCCCAATACCGTGGAAAGTGCCACCACGTTGAGCAGGTAATGCGGGATCCAGTTTTTCTTGATCACGAATGCGAGTGCATGGGCAAAGGTGAAACCGAAAGTAAAGCCGAAAAGCAGGATCTTTCCAAAATCGATCAGGCCTTTGGTGGTATAGGTCTCTCCATCTCCAACGCTGATAAACTCGTATACCAATACGGCCACAAGTGCACCGATGGGATCAATAAGGATCCCCTCCCATTTCAGCACTGCAGACACGTCTTTTTTCAGCGGGATATTCCGGAGTATGGGCGTGATCACGGTTGGCCCGGTCACGATGATCAGGGAGGAAAACAGGAAGGATATCTGCCAGCTGAGCCCAAAGATCAGGTGAGCGGCAATTCCTGCTGCAATAAAGGTGGTAAGGGTGCCAATCGTAATCAGCTTAGTAATCACCGGTCCTATGTTGGCTACTTCAGATCTCCTGAGGGTGAGGCCGCCTTCAAAAAGAATGATACTGATCGCAAGGGAAACAAAATAGTACAAGCCATCCCCCCGGAACAATCCTATAGATCCGTTCCAGATGGGTTCTATGATTTTCTGGCCGTTTTCGGTAAATAGAGTGGCGATGGGTCCTACGAGAAGCCCGATGAGAATCAGGGGCAAAATGGCCGGCAGCTTTAATCGCCATGCCACCCATTGGGCGAGGATTCCGAGGATGATTATTCCCGCTAATTCTACCATAAGATCTTTTTTCTGAAAATTACAGTTTTTATTTGATTCCCAAAGGTAATGCTATATATGCCTAAACCGGTTAGGCAATTATGTGTTATATTGCCCGCAAAACGGACCCTTTTCCATGCAATACCTCAGCTTTAAACGTATTCTGTTCGGCTTTGCCTTCTCGCCGAACCTGGAGGTAAATATACTGGAAACCATCCGTTTAGCACACTTCTTCAAAGCCCGGCTGGTGCTATTACATGTAGGGGATAAAACCGAATCCAAGCAAAGGAAAATTGAAGAGATCCTGGACCGGGGCGAGTACAGTGATGTCCAGGTAGACATCCATTGGCGGGAGGGAGCTCCCATCCCAGTCATTACAGGTGCATGCGGGGAACTTGATATAGACCTGCTTATCCTTGGAGCCCTTCAACACGAAAATCTCTACCAGTTCTATGTGGGCAGTATAGCGCGCAAGCTGACACGCAAGGTGAACTGTTCCGTAATGCTCCTCATCAAACCCACCCTGGAAAGGGTTCCCTGCCAGCACGTGGTAGTTAATGGCCTGGATGCCCCGGACACCCCGCTGACCATTGGGACGGCATTCTATGCCGCTACTGTGCTCGGTGCCAAACAGCTGACCATAGTTGAGGAAATTCGACAGAAAGACATCCATGTCACAGTAGAGGATGATCGTTCCCTGAAGCGGGCCAATATTGTAAAGGAAAGATTAAAACACCGGGAAGAATACCGGGTGCGGAACCTCCTTAAAGAACTTCCTGCAAATATTACCTCGGACATACAGGTGAAAAACCAAAGTATTTTTGGGCGTCGCGGCTATTCCATAGGCCATTATGCCGAAGTAGTACGAGCAGACCTATTAGTGATGAATGCCCCGGACAGTACCCGGCTTATTGACCGGGTATTTACCCATGATATTGAATATATACTGTCTGACCTGCCCACAGATCTTTTGATCGTAAGAAATAAAGCGTGAAGAAAAAGAATAAATTCATAAAGGGAAAGGCCGCTGATCTGCCCAAGAACCTCTTCTCGGGCTTCGTTGTTTCCCTGATCGCATTACCCCTGGGACTCGGCCTGGCATTGGCCAGCGAGGCACCTCCGATCTCTGGGATCATTGCCGCGGTGGTAGGAGGAACGCTGGTAGCACTGCTCGGAGGCTCTAATGTTACCATTACAGGACCGGGGAACGGGCTGGTTATCGTATTGCTCTCTGCCATCACTACCTTAGGGAAAGGAGATCTCTACCAAGGCTACCTCTTTACCCTTGCCGCTATAGTTATTTCGGGGATTATTATGGTGATAATGGGCTTTGCCAAGATGGGGCGATTGGCCGATTTCTTCCCGGCCTCGGCCATTGAGGGAATGCTGGCGGCCATAGGTCTCGGTATACTATCCAAGCAATTCCACATCATGATCGGGAATATGGAGGCGCAGGGCAGTATTGTCTCCCTGCTCGGGGACATTCCCGCTTCCTTTATCCAATTGTTCAGTGAGCCCAGCCAGGGCAGCATCATGGCTGCTGCTATTGGTATCATCAGCCTGCTTATCCTCTTCGGGTACCCTAAATTAAGAAACCCTTATTTTCATTTGCTGCCGGCCCCTATGTGGATCCTCATCCTTTCTATAGGCATCAGTTATACCTACGATCTCCTGAAGATACCATACCCCCTGGAGAATGGTTTTTTATTAAGCCTTCCCGATGATGTCATGGCGAGTCTTGCCTTCCCGGATTTTGGAAAAGTACTGCAGACCGATTTTATCCTTGCCGTTTTAGCCATCACTCTTATCGCGAGTATCGAATCCCTGCTCTCTATCAAGGCGGTAGATAAACTTGATCCCAAGAACAGGCGTTCTAATGTAAATAAGGACTTAAAAGCCCTTGGGTTTGCCACAACAGTAAGCGGCTTTCTCGGCGGGCTGAACGTAGTGACCGTTATTGCCAGGAGCTCGGTAAATGTAAATAATGGTGCAACTGACCGTTCAGCTAACCTTTTCCACGCAACCTTTTTATTGGCCTTTGTCCTGCTCTTCCAGGAGCAACTCCGAAAAATACCCCTGGCGGCCCTCGCAGCTATCCTGGTCTATACTGGGTATAAACTGGCCACCCCCAACACCTTTAAAAAAGTAGCTCGTATTGGGCGTGAGCAATTGCTCATCTTCCTCGCCACTCTGCTAGGAACCTTATTCACCAACCTCATTACCGGGATAACCATAGGGATACTGACTACATTTTTGATTCACGTCGTGGTTAACCGGAGTCTTTCATTGTTCCTCAGCCACCTGATAAAACCCAATATCCTGATGTTCAAGGAATCGGACGGGGACAATTACTACATCAGCGTGAAGTATTTCTGCAGCTTCCTGAACTTCTACCGGCTTAAGAATAAGCTGGATGCCATCCCGGGTAAATCTGATGTGGTCTTAGACTTTTCACTCTGTAATTTTGTGGATGATACGGTAATGGAAGGTCTGGAAAGTTATAGGGAGACATTTAAAAAGAAAGGCGGGAGCCTGGAGCTGATCGGGCTTGATAAGCATGAAACAGATAGTGCTCACCCCTTTGCACTGCGCAAGATTCTGCCCTTTGGCGCCTTAAAGCCCATCGAAAACTACTTCACGTCCCGGCAAAGGGGACTGGAAGCAACAGCAGGGGATTACCATTGGATCTACAACCCCGCAAAACAGACCGATGCCTCCTTCATGTCCGGTTTTATCTTCTTTCGCACCCGGGAGATCAGGTATTTCTATAACCGTATCGCTGAACCCGGTCAACAGATGAGCGTATTTGACCTGGAATTCACTGAAGGTGCTTTCATCGCCAGGGAAGTGATCAAGACCACGGCCATGCATATAGAACTGGATCATAAGATTCCCGTCTTCACCCTGGATAAAGAGGGCTTGTTACAAATGCTCTACGGAATGGCCGGCTTTAAAGACATCGATATTGATCATCACCCTGATTTTAACAAACGCTTCTACCTCAGTGGTGAAGATGATACCCAGATCAGATCTATGTTCACAGATCCGCTCGTCTTGTTCCTGGAGAGCAACCCCTACTACCATGTAGAATCTAACGGGCACTCTCTCCTGATCATGAAAAAAGAAAGATTATTAGGCGTACAGGAGATAAAGCAGATGATCTATTTTGGCCAACAATTGCGAAATCTGCTGCAACAGGCCGACTGATCTGTTAAATATTTGAAAGCAAGGGCAGGTTTCCCTTTTGCATTTCTTATTTTGCATGCTGTTTACTTCAACGACATGACCTTATACCCCATTGAGACCGGAAATTTTAAACTGGACGGCGGTGCCATGTTCGGCGTTGTTCCAAAAACATTGTGGAGCAGGACAAACCCTGCAGACGCCAATAACCTGATAGATATGGCTGCCAGGTGCCTGCTTATCGAAGATGGTGAAAGGCTTATCCTGGTAGATAACGGGATGGGCGACAAGCAGTCGGATAAATTCTTTGGTTATTATTCCCTTTGGGGAGACCACAGCCTGGATAAATCCCTGGAAAAATATGGATTTCACAGGGATGATATCACCGATGTTTTTATGACCCATTTGCATTTTGACCACTGCGGGGGCAGCATCCGGTGGAATAAAGACAGGACAGCTTATGAACCTGCATTTAAAAATGCCTCGTTCTGGACCAACAGGGACCACTGGAAATGGGCAACGCAACCCAATCCCAGGGAAAAAGCGTCTTTTCTGAAAGAAAACCTCTTGCCCATGGAAGAAAGCGGGCAGCTGAAGTTCCTTAAGCCGCCATACGGCACCTATGAAACCGAAACCCAGATGGGATTTGATATACTGTTTGTAAACGGGCACACCGATAAACAGATGATCCCACACCTCGATTACAAGGGCAAGAAATTGGTCTTTATGGCAGACCTTCTGCCTACCGTGGGTCATATTCCTCTTCCTTATGTAATGGGATATGACACCCGCCCTTTACTCACCCTTGATGAAAAACGGGCATTCCTTAAACGTGCTGCAGACGAAGGGTATTACCTTATGCTGGAACACGATGCCCATAACGAGATCTGTACCGTACAACATACAGAAAAGGGGGTAAGGCTTAAAGATACTTTTACGTTTGATGAAGTATTTAATTAATTTTGGCGGTCCCCTGCTGAGACCAGGGCACACATAATCCTAACAAAGTTTATAACCATTAACAGATACATGAATCCAAAGACAATCAAATACGCAAACAGGTTGAGCAGCTTATCTGCTGCACTTCTCCTGATGGTGAGTTGTGGTGGTACTTCTATACTGAGTACACCGGTAGAAAATATTGACAACGTTCCGCTGAAAACCGCGGAACTGACACAGGCTGAAAAAGAGAACTGGGGCCACCTGGACCTGATCAAGGATACCATTCCGGGAATGAGCGTTGACAAGGCCTACCAGGAAATCATCGGCAATAAGAAGGGGGAAACAGTGATCGTAGCCGTGTTAGATGCCGGTGTAGACCTGGAACACGAGGACCTCGATGGAGTGATCTGGACCAATTCGGATGAAAAACCCGGAAATGGTGTGGATGATGACAACAACGGCTATATAGACGACGTACACGGTTACAATTTCCTGGGGGAATCCTATAATGAACAACTGGAGTATACCCGTATACTGAAAAAAGACCTTGACGATGCCGCTACGCGTGCACTTGCACAGGCAAAACTGGACGAGGAGAAGCAGGAAGCACTTCAGAACAAGAGTCGATATGAGCAGATCCTGCAGGCTGTCAAAGAGGCCGATAAGGCCGTGGCAGCACACCTGGGGAAGAAAGACTATACCGAAGATGAGGTATATGACATAGAAACTGAAGAGCAGGCTTTACAACAACATAAAGCGGTATTGCTGCAGATGTACAATTTTAAGGACAGCATTCCCGAAGTAATAGAAGAATTAGAAAACGGGATCGCTTATTTCTCGGAACGCCTGGAATACCATTTTAACCTTGATTTCGATGGGAGAACGGTCGTAGGGGATGACCCTTATGACATTACGGATACCGATTACGGAAACGGTAACCCTATGCCAAGGCACGAAGATGAGACCCATGGCACACATGTTGCAGGAATTATCGCTGCCGAGCGCAATAATGGGCAAGGCGCCAATGGCGTTGCTGAAAATGTAAAGATCATGGCGATCAGGGCTGTTCCCAATGGCGACGAGTACGACAAGGATATCGCCCTGGGTATTCGTTATGCTGTAGACAACGGCGCAAAGATCATCAATGCCAGTTTTGGTAAATCGTTCTCCCCTAACGCAGAGTGGGTTTACGATGCCATCAAGTATGCCGCAGAAAAGGATGTGCTTATCGTACACGCTGCGGGGAATGATGGGCTGGACCTGGATAAACCTGAAAACCCGAACTACCCGAATGACCAGGAAGGCAATACGCCCGAGTTTGCAGATAACGTGATTACCGTGGGTGCACTGGAGAGCAAATACGGTGCGGATATGGTCGCCACCTTTTCTAATTACGGGAAAGTGAATGTGGATGTTTTTGCTCCGGGAGGTAAGGTATACTCTACCCTACCGGGCAATGAATACGACTTTATGGGAGGAACCTCCATGGCTGCCCCTGCCGTAGCCGGTGTTGCTGCAATGGTATGGTCTCATTATCCTAAACTTTCCGCTTCCGAGGTGAAGAGGATCATTATGGAATCCGGGCTAACCACCAAATCATCGGTTCTGGTAGCCGGTGACCAGTCTAAAGCCAAGTCCTTTGACGGGATCTCCAGGTCCGGTAAAATGGTAAACGCTTACAATGCTTTAATAATGGCCGATAAAGTGGCCAAAGGAAAAATTAAACTATAACACATGATATTGAAAACTAAAGCGCTGTTGCTGGGAATCGTAGCCCTCTTGGCTATCCAGGTATCAACAGCACAAAATTCCCCCTACTGGCAACAACAGGTCGATTACACCATGGATGTGAACATGGATGTAAAAACTTTCCAATACGAGGGCAGCCAGAAACTGGTCTATACCAACAACTCTCCTGATACCCTGGACCAGGTATTTTACCATATGTATTTTAATGCATTCCAACCCGGGAGCGAAATGGATATGCGGTTGCAGAGTATCAAGGATCCGGACGGCAGGATGATGAAGGAAGATGGAAAAAGCAGGATTTCTGAGCTGAAACCTGAAGAAATAGGTTATTTAAAAGCCTCTTCCCTTAGCCAGGATGGATCACCACTGGAGTATAGCCTGGAAGGCACAGTCTTAGAAGTGACATTGGCCGAGCCATTAGCGCCGGGAGCGTCTACCACTTTTGAAATGGACTTCAATGGGCAGGTACCCCTGCAGATCAGGAGATCGGGAAGAGATAGCGAAGAAGGGATCTCCCTGTCTATGAGCCAGTGGTACCCCAAATTAGCCGAATACGATTTTGAAGGCTGGCATGCCGATCCTTATATCGCGCGTGAATTTCACGGGGTATGGGGCGATTTTGATGTAAAGATCACCCTGGATAAATCCTATATCGTAGGAGGCAGTGGTTACCTGCAGAATGCCGATGAGATCGGCTATGGTTACCAGGCCAAGGGTGTTAAGCAACCCAAGCACAAAGGGAAAACCCTGACTTGGCATTTTAAAGCGCCCATGGTACACGATTTTATGTGGGCGGCCGATCCGGATTACATCCACGACACCCTGGAGATGGAGAACGGACCTACACTGCACTTCTTTTACGAAGATGAACCGGAAATTAAAGAGAACTGGAAGAAACTACAGGAGAAGACGGCCCAGGCCATGTCTTTCTTTAACCGGAATATCGGTGAATATCCTTATGAACAATACTCGGTTATCCAGGGTGGTGACGGGGGAATGGAATACGCTATGAGTACCCTGATCACCGGGGAGCGAAGCTTTGAAAGTCTTGTAGGCGTGATGGTGCATGAGTTGGCGCATTCCTGGTTCCAGCATGTACTGGCTACCAACGAGGCTAAGCACGAATGGATGGATGAAGGTTTTACCAGTTTTATATCCAGCCTGTGCATGAATGTCATCATGGAGCAGGGTAAGGACAACCCGTTTGAAAATTCGTATAAAGGTTATTTTGCCCTGGTGAATTCCGGTCTTGAGGAGCCCCAGAGCACACATGCAGACCGTTACGATGTTAACTATGCTTACGGTATAGCTGCCTATAGTAAAGGAGCTGTTTTCCTTTCCCAGCTGGGCTACGTGATCGGGCAGGAAGAACTGATGGAAACTCTTCGTAAGTACTACGAGGATTTCAAATTTAAGCATCCTACTCCTAACGATGTAAAGCGTACCGCTGAGAAAGTTTCCGGGATGCAGCTGGACTGGTACCTGACCGACTGGACACAGACCACCAATACTATAGATTACGGCGTAAAATCTGTTGAAGAGAAAGGTGGTAGCACGGAGGTAACCCTGGAAAGAGTCGGGAAGATGCCAATGCCAATGGACATCCTCGTGATCTACAGCGACGGAACCCAGGAAATAAGATATGCCCCGCTCAGGATGATGCGCGGAGAAAAATCCAATCCTTATCCTAAGCTGTCCTGGACTGTTTTGCCGGATTGGCCCTGGGCGATGGAGCAATACAGTTTTAACGTAGACCGTCCTAAAAGCGAGATTGCAGCTATCGTGATCGACCCTTCACAGTTAATGGCCGATGTAGACAGGAGTAATAACCTGTGGCAGGCGGAAGAAGAGATTAAGCCATAAGGCATTTTTACGGATAGAAATAAAGGGGGGCAATAGCCCCCTTTTTTATTTTAGAAGCCCGTTCTTCCATGGGGCACCGCGATATGCACTGCTTTTTGCCCGGAACTCCCGATTGGTCATCCGGTAATCTCCACTCTCCATCAAAGTGCAGCGGTAGCCCAATAAATGGAATACGGGTTTCCCCATCCTTTTAAAAGTTTTAGCAGAAACCCATAGATCTGCATGATCCTGCCCTGTAATGCTAATGCCCGGCAGTAGTGCTAAAATCTCTTTAGACCTGATCTTCCTGCTCAGTACCGATA
>JABDLH010000194.1 GCA_013003145.1 Flavobacteriaceae bacterium
CATTTTGCTGCTATCCTGGAAGAATCCAAGGATCTGCTCACCGAAAAGCACGTCCTTATTAGTACGATTACCGGTTTTAGTATAGAAGCCATGGAAACCATTGTAGGGAAGGCCAGGTATATTATCCGGAGTATGCCCAACACGGCAATCTCCGTGGGTGAATCCATGACCTGTCTATGTACTAACGAGGCCGGGAAAAAACGAATAGATTTAGCCAAAGCTATTTTTAATAGAATGGGGCATTCCATGGAAATCCCCGAGAACCGGATGCAGGCAGCCACCGTTATCTGTGCCAGTGGAATAGCTTTTTGGATGCGCCTGATCAGGGCAACAACGCAGGGAGCCATACAGCTGGGATTTGATGCCAAGGATGCCCAGGAACTGGCTATGCACACCTGCCACGGGGCAGCAA
Source organism: Flavobacteriaceae bacterium (assembly GCA_013003145.1). Taxonomy (GTDB): domain Bacteria; phylum Bacteroidota; class Bacteroidia; order Flavobacteriales; family Flavobacteriaceae; genus Zeaxanthinibacter. The sequence goes on from JABDLH010000194.1 coordinate 413, forward strand.
GCCTTTTGATTGATACCGGGAATCACCCGGAACAGGAAATCGATAAGGTAACCACTCCAATGGGCTGCACCATAGAAGGACTGAATGAAATGGAGCACCAGGGCTTGAGTTCTTCCTTGATCAGGGGAATTATAGCTTCTCACGAAAAGATCAACCAGATCAAAAAAGGATAAGATGGAATTATTTGATGTATACCCCTTATATGACGTGACCCCGGTAAAAGCCAGTGGGTCTACCGTAACAGATGCAGAGGGCAAAGAATACCTGGATCTCTATGGGGGACATGCGGTTATCTCTATTGGTCACTCTCACCCGCACTATGTAAAGAGGATTAGAGAACAACTGGATAAGATCGGGTTTTATAGCAATTCGATCATTAACCCGCTACAGCAGCAACTCGCCAGGGAACTGGGACGGATTTCGGGATGCGAAGATTACAAACTCTTTATGTGCAATTCAGGGGCAGAAGCCAATGAAAATGCTTTAAAACTAGCATCCTTTACCACCGCTAAAGCGAGAGTAATCGCTTTCAGGAATAGTTTTCACGGTAGAACATCTGCAGCAGTGGCTGCTACGGACAACCACAAGATCCACGCCCCTATCAATACCCAGCAACAAGTTAGCTTTGTTCCTTTTGATGACATAGCCGCTTTTAAATCAGCCTTGGAGGGAGACGATGTCTGTGCCGTGATCATTGAAGCCATACAGGGTGTGGGAGGGCTGGATGAACCCTCCCCTGAATTCTATACGGAAATAGCCGGCTTATGCAAAGAGGCCGGGGTAATTTTAATAGCGGATGAAGTACAGTCTGGTTTTGGCAGGAGCGGAAAATTCTTCAGTTTCCAGCATTTTGGAATCAGGCCGGATATCATCAGCATCGCTAAAGGAATGGGGAATGGTTTTCCGGTAGGTGGGATTTTAGTAGCCCCGGAAATACAGGCCGTTCACGGCATGTTGGGCACTACATTTGGTGGTAATCACCTGGCATGTGCTGCCACCCTGGCTGTCCTTGAAGTTATAGAGGAAGAGCAATTGATCAGGCATGCTGAGCTCATGGAAACGTATTTCAGGACAAAGGCAGAGGGATTATCTTTCCTGAGATCGGTTAAAGGAAAAGGGCTGATGTTAGGGCTCGAATTTGATTTTGAGGTCGCACAACTCAGGAAAAATCTCATTTACAGGCAGCACATTTTCACAGGAGGCGCCAGTAATAAAAAAGTTCTTCGAATCCTGCCTGCACTGAATATAGATAAAGAGTCCATAGACCACTTCTTCGAGGCTTTACGAACAGAATTGAACTATATTGAAGAAGACCGGTTAAACGGTCAGTAAACTGAATTATACCCGATGAAACATTTTCTTTCCTTACAACAAATCCGATCGCTACCTGAATGGATAACAGAAGCCAGGGATCTGAAGAAAGATCCTCACAGGGATCAATCCTTAGGTAAAAATAAGGTGCTCTGCCTTCTCTTTTTTAATAACAGCCTTCGTACACGTCTCAGCACTCAGAAAGCAGCACTTCACCTCGGAATGGAGGTTATAGTAATGAATTTCGGGAGTGAAGGATGGGTTCTGGAATACGAAGACGGAAGTGTTATGGACCAGGGTTCGGCTGAGCACGTCCGGGAAGCTGCACAAGTAATTGCCCAGTATTGCGATATAGTGGGAATCCGCGCATTTGCAGGATTAAAGGACAGGGAGCTTGACCAGGCAGAGCAAACCATTACTGCCTTTGCCAAATTTTCCGGCATCCCGGTAGTTAACCTGGAGAGTTCCGTCGGTCATCCATTGCAGGCCTTGGCCGATGCTATTACCTTAGCGGAGAACAACACCATGAAGCGCCCCAAAATAGTGCTGTCATGGGCGCCTCATCCGAGACCTCTCCCCCATGCGGTTGCAAATTCTTTTATCGAAATGATGAAAAAACAGCAGGACGCCGAATTCGTCATTACAAACCCCCCGGGATATGACCTGGACCCAAGTATACGTGAGGGTATCACTGTAGAACATGACCAGAGTAAAGCTCTGGCAGGAGCGGACTTTATCTACGCAAAGAACTGGAGCAGCTTTGAACAGTACGGGCAAGTGCTGAACCAGGATAAGGATTGGATGATCAC
>JABDLH010000203.1 GCA_013003145.1 Flavobacteriaceae bacterium
GTAGTGGTTTCCGGGTTCCCGAACATCACCCCTATCTTTTCCCTTAACTGGTTGATAAATATAACCGTACAATGAGTTTTACTGATAGAGCTGGTCAGCTTTCTTAAAGCCTGTGACATCAGCCTGGCGTGCAATCCCATTTTAGAATCTCCCATCTCACCTTCAATCTCGCTTTTTGGAGTCAGGGCAGCCACGGAGTCAATGACCACGATATCAATGGCGCCGGAACGGATCAGGTTGTCGGCAATTTCCAGGGCCTGCTCCCCGTGATCGGGTTGTGAAATAATCAGGTTGTCTATGTCTACTCCCAATTTCTGGGCATAGAAACGATCAAAGGCGTGCTCTGCATCGATAAAGGCGGCAATTCCACCTTTTTTCTGAGCTTCCGCCATAGCGTGTAAAGTTAGCGTGGTCTTACCCGAAGATTCAGGTCCGTAAATCTCGATAACCCTGCCCCGGGGATAACCCCCTACGCCTAATGCGATATCAAGACCCAGTGATCCTGAGGAGATCACCTCTACATCCTGTGCTATATCATCTCCCATCTTCATGACCGCCCCTTTGCCATAGGTCTTATCCAGTTTGTCAAGGGTCAGTTTAAGGGCTTTTAATTTCGCTTCTTTTTCGCTGTTCTTCGTTTCCATTCTTTTGTAAAATTCAGAAAGCTAAAATACCATTTCTTTTTGCATATAACAACCAGCGGCGCAACCTTTTTGGAAAGCCTGTATCTATGAATTGAGTGTTAGTTGGTCACTCGTTTTTGAACTGCCCGTCTTAGGGTGGTTCATTAGGATGCAGCCATAAAAGGTCCGAAGAATTCTGTGAAAAAGAAGATCTGACCGCTATGAAAAAGGACGCTGATTAATGGCAGCAAGAGAGCCCCGGGAAATCGGGGCTTTTTTTGTTTTAAAATCCCTATTTTTGCACATTATTTAACGACAACTTAATTATTAGTATAGCATGCAACTGTACAATACTTTAAGTGCGAAAGAACGTGAAGAGCTCATAGAGCAGGCCAACCAGGAGCGGTTGACTATCTCGTTCTACCAATACGCACACATTGGCAATCCACAGATCTTCAGGAATCACCTCTTTATCCGGTGGAACGAACTGGATGTACTCGGGAGAATTTACGTCGCCCACGAAGGGATCAATGCCCAGCTTTCTGTTCCCGCTCCAAACTTCGAGGCTTTTAAAAAGCACCTGGACAGCATAAGTTTCCTGGAGAATGTTCGTCTTAACATCGCCATAGAACAGGACAACAAGTCTTTCCTGAAACTCAAGGTTAAGGTTCGTAATAAGATCGTTGCGGACGGGCTTAACGACCGCACTTTTGACGTGACTAATAAAGGGGTTCACGTCAATGCCGAAGAGTTCAATAAACTTATCGATGATCCGGATACCATCCTGGTGGATATGCGGAACCATTACGAGAGTGAGATCGGGCATTTTAAGAATGCCATCACCCCGGATGTGGATACTTTCAGGGACTCCCTGGATATCATTGAGAAGGACCTGGAAGAGCATAAAGAAGATAAGAAATTGGTCATGTACTGCACCGGGGGAATTCGTTGTGAAAAGGCCAGCGCTTATTACAAGCACAAAGGTTTTAAGCAGGTGTACCAGCTAGAAGGCGGGATTATAGAATACACGAGGCAGGTACAGCAGCAGCAGCTGGAGAATAAGTTCATGGGGAAGAACTTTGTTTTTGATCATCGCCGCAGTGAACGAATTTCTGAAGATGTGATCTCTCACTGTCATCAATGCGGTGAAGCTTGTGATACCCACGTAAATTGCGCAAACGAGGCTTGTCATTTGCTATTCATACAATGTGATTCCTGTGCGCAGAAAATGGATCAATGCTGCTCTGATGACTGCAAGGAAATCCACGCCCTTCCTTACGAAGAACAGAAGGAATTGCGCAGGGGGAAAGAAGCGAGTAATAAGATTTTTAAGAAGGGAAGATCAGAAGTCCTGAAGTTTAAACGCTAGGGCAGCACCCATTCCATAAGGCTTCTTGAGGTGTGGAATAGCTGCTGCCGCAAATATGTTGCGGGGGATTCACACCAGTGTTGCAATAAGGCATAGTACTTTTTAGATGCGAAGCAATTTATCGTATCTTTACGAGTGAATTATTTATGAACCTACGTCGGGTAAGGCCTCAGGGCCTCGCCTGATTCAAGATATACTATATGGGTTGTAGCAGTTGTACGACCGCCACAGGAGGACAGCCCCGTGGCTGCAAGAACAATGGTACTTGCGGATCAGATGGCTGTAACAAATTAACAGTATTTGATTGGCTTTCAAACATGTCTCTCCCGGCAGGGGAGCAGCCTTTTGATTGCGTCGAGGTACGTTTTAAGAACAGTCGGAAAGAGTTTTTCCGCAATACAGAAAATCTTTCCCTTTCCATTGGTGATATGGTTGCCACCCAGGCAAAAGCCGGTCACGATATCGGTATGGTTACCCTGACGGGACCCTTGGTGAAGGTACAGATGAAGAAGAAAAAGGAGGATCATACAGATCCCAATCTTCCAAAAATATACCGAAAGGCTACCCAGAAAGATATTGATAAATGGCAGCGTTGCAGGGATAAGGAGGAGGAGATCAAGAAGCGTTCACGCGAGATCGCCATCATTCTCAACCTGCAGATGAAGATCTCTGATGTGGAATTCCAGGGAGACGGCTCTAAAGCTACATTCTATTATACCGCAGAAGAGCGGGTAGATTTCCGGCAGTTGATCAAGGATATGGCCAAGGCCTTCGGGATCCGTATAGAAATGCGGCAGATCGGGTACAGGCAGGAGGCGCAACGCCTCGGTGGGATAGGATCTTGCGGGCGAGAACTGTGCTGTTCCACCTGGTTGACCGATTTTAGATCGGTAAGTACGGCAGCCGCAAGGTACCAGCAACTTTCATTGAATCCCTTAAAACTCGCCGGGCAATGCGGGAAATTGAAATGTTGCCTTAACTACGAGCTCGATGTCTATATGGATGCGCTCAAGGATTTCCCTGCCCAGGACACTAAACTCTTCACCGAAAAAGGACTGGCCTTCTGCCAGAAGACCGATATTTTTAAAGGCACACTCTGGTTTTCGTATAAGGATGAACCGGCCAATTGGCATGCCCTGACCAAGGAACAGGTGCACGAGATCGCGGAGAAGAATAAGAAGAAAGAAAAGGTAGCCAGCCTGGAAGAGTACGCTTCTGAAAATGAAACTCCGGCCGAAACCGCTTTTGAAAATGTGGTAGGTCAGGACAGTCTTACCCGATTTGATCGTCCAAAAAGAAAGAGCAAGCGACGGAACAATAAGAAGAAAGGAAGAAATAACAGAAATAAGGCTTCTAAAAATGCGTAATCTCCTGTTAGGCCTGTTTTGCACCATGGTCTTTATCTCTTGCAATGACAAACTGGTCTATACCCAGAGCAAGCCTACTACCGACGCCAGTTGGGACCAGGACGAACTGATGACATTCACGTTCATGGCCCCAGATACTATACAAGCTCACAACCTGTATTTCAATATCCGGAACGACGATCGTTTCCCCTATAGCAATTTGTTCGTAATTGCTGCGTTGAATACTCCGAGGGGGGAGACTTCTGTAGATACATTGGAGTATGAAATGGCCCGCCCGGACGGAACCTGGCTGGGAAAAGGGCAGGGGAGTATTAAAGAAAACAAGCTGTGGTTTAAGGAGGCCATGGTCTTCCCGAACACAGGAGAATATACCCTTACCCTGCAACACGCGATGAGAAAGAACGGGGAAGTAGAAGGTGTTGTGGAATTACCGGGAATCACGGATGTTGGATTAGAAATAGAAAAGCAAGAGTAAAGCAATGGCGAAAGCAAAGAAAAAAAAGCCGGCAAGGTCTTTCAGGACTTTTGTTAAATGGTTCTGGTTGCTGTTTGCGGCAGGAATTTTCTCCATAGTACTGATATTTATGCTCGCCTCCTGGGGAGCTTTTGGTGAAATGCCCACTTTTGAACGCCTGGAAAACCCCCAGACCAACCTGGCCACGGAAATTATTTCTGTTGACGGGCAAACCCTGGGCAAATTCTACCTGGACGATAACCGTACCCCGGTGGGTTATGACGATCTTCCGGAAAACCTGGTCGAGGCGCTTATCGCGACAGAAGATGCACGTTATTACAGTCACTCCGGTATCGATGCATGGGGAACCTTACGGGCCATCGTCTTTCTTGGAACAAGGGGTGGGGCGAGTACCATATCCCAGCAGTTATCAAAGTTACTCTTCACCAAAAGAGCTTCGGGCGATGTGTTGAGCAGGGCAGTACAGAAGGTAAAAGAATGGGTGATCGCAACGCGCCTGGAGCGGCAGTACACCAAGTCGGAGATCATCGCCATGTACATGAATATCTACGACTTTAATTACAATGCAGACGGGATACGATCTGCGGCGAGGATCTATTTTGGTAAAGAACCAAAAGATCTGAAAACAGAAGAGTCTGCCGTCCTGGTAGGTATGCTGAAGAATTCATCCCTCTACAATCCTATCAGGAGAGAAGAATTAGTGCTGAACCGAAGGAATACCGTATTGGCACAAATGGCCAAATACGACTATATCACGACCGAAGCAAAAGACTCCCTGCAGGCCCTGGAGATGAATATCAACTTCAGCCCGGAATCGCACAGGGAAGGCCTGGCCACCTATTTCAGGATGTACCTACAGGGATTTATGAACCGTTGGATCGCTGAAAATCCAAAACCGGCTCTTGAAGGAGAGCGGGATAAATGGAACCTGTACCTGGATGGATTAAAGATCTATACTACTATAGATTCGCGCATGCAGAATCATGCAGAGCAAGCTGTTTCCGAACATATGAAAAGGTTGCAGGCAGAATTCTTTGTACAGAACACCCCTGCAAGGAATCCTACCACCCCCTTCCTCGACCTGGAAAAACCAGAAATAGATAATATCATAGAACGTGCCATGAAGAATTCCAGCAGGTGGCGCGGGATGAAAGCAGCAGGAAAATCTGAAAAGGAAATTCGCGCTTCTTTCGAGAAAGAAACGGAGATGACCGTGTTTGACTGGAATGCCGAGACCAAGGAAAAGGATACGATAATGACCCCTTTAGATTCCATTCGGTATTATAAATCCTTCCTGCGTACTTCTATGATGTCTATGGAACCGCAGACAGGCCATGTAAAGGCATGGGTAGGGGGAGTTAATTACAAGCATTTCCAGTACGATAACGTCATACAGGGAGCGCGGCAGGCAGGATCTACCTTTAAACCTTTTATTTATGCCGCGGCCATAGACCAGTTGCGGTTATCCCCCTGTGATTCGCTGCCAGACACTCGGTATTGTATAGAAGCCGGGAAGCACGGTAATATAGAGGCCTGGTGCCCCAAGAATTCCGATGGAAAATATTCCGGGAATATGTACAGCCTGAAGAAGGCCCTGGCCAATTCGGTGAATACCGTCACAGCCCAGCTGATAGATCGTGTGGGTCCCAAACCTGTAGTCTCTATTGTAAAAAACATAGGCCTCACCAGGGAAATTCTTCCCGTGCCTTCTATCGCACTGGGAACCACGGATTTTAATGTATACGAAATGGTGGGCGCCTACGGGACTTTTGCCAACCAGGGAGTATATGTAAAACCTGTTATGGTCACCCGGATCGAAGATAAGAATGGAACCGTACTTTATGAATATGTGCCCGAAACCAAGGATGTGCTCAGCAAGGATGTAGCCTATGCCATGGTTAAACTTATGGAAGGAGTTACTGAAGGCGGATCCGGAACCCGATT
>JABDLH010000230.1 GCA_013003145.1 Flavobacteriaceae bacterium
GGTCCAAACGGATGACGACCAGTTTCGACCATTAGATCAAGGAAATACATTTGAAAAAATTCAAGATGCAGAACATGTGCAGTGTGATCTTTTTGATGCTGATGGAGATGGTGACCTTGACCTGATGGTTGGCACAGGCGGCAACCAGGTCGGAGATGCACAATCTTACAGGCCCAGGCTCTACCTTAACAACGGTAAAGGGAGTTTTACTGCTTCGGAAAAACAATTACCTTCATCATTCAAAAATGTCTCAACCCTTGAGCCTTATGATTTTGACCAGGACGGAGATGTTGATGTGTTTCTCGGATCCCGTTCTGTAGTAGGCACCTACGGGGTTAACCCGGACCATCTTTTCCTTGAAAATGACGGACAGGGGAATTTTTCAGACGCAACAGAGCGACTGGCATACGATCTGAAAGATGCCGGGATGATCACCTCTTCTACCTGGGCCGATATGGACGGGGATGGGAAGAAAGATCTCGTAACCGTGTCGGACTGGGGGAGCCCGCTTATATTCAGGAACAATGGCAGGCGGCTGTCTAAAACAAAATCCAGCCTGGATAGTCTGGGCGGTTGGTGGAACGTAGTTGAGGCCGAAGACCTGGATAAGGATGGAGATATGGACCTGATCCTTGGAAACCAGGGAGGTAACCTTCATTATAAACCGGGGCCGGGGCAACCGATGAAAATGTGGGTAAATGATTTCGATAATAATGGGACAATCGAGCAAATTGTAACCCAAACTCAGGATGGAGCAGATTACCCTCTGCACCAGAAGAAGGAACTCACCAACCAGATGGTCGCCTTGAAGAAACAGAATCTCAAGGCCTCGGATTACGCCAAAAGGACCATTGAAGAATTGTTCCCCGGCGAGGTGATCAGTAATTCGATCGTAAAAAAGGCCGTAATCTCCGAATCCGTGATTGCCATCAATGAAGGCGAGGGGAATTTTACCATTAAAAAGTTACCTCCGAGGGTACAATTATCCTGTGTATGCGGAATTACCTGTACCGACCTTAATAAGGATGGTTATACAGATATTTTACTCGGGGGAAATAATTTTGAGTTTAAACCTCAATATTCCAGGCTGGATGCTAATTACGGTTCTGTATTGCTCGGGGGAGAAAATCTTGATTTTAAATGGCAGGACTATGAAAAGAGCGGCTTTTTTGTCCGTGAGGAGATCAAACACTTAAAAGCTTTTAAGGATTCAAAGGGGCGAACTTACCTGGTCGTCGCGATTAACGACAAGGAACCTAAAATCTATGCCCTGGATGAATAAGCTTTTATATTTCATATTCCTGATAGCCGTGTTCTCAGGATGTAAGGATAAAGGGGGATCCCTGTTTACCAACCCGGGCAAAGAGGAGACAGGCCTGGATTTTACAAACCAGCTCACGGAGACCGATGACTTGAATATCCTGGATTACCTGTATTTCTACAATGGTGGAGGTGTAGCCGTAGGTGATGTCAATAACGACGGCTTAGCAGACATCTATCTTTCCGGGAACCAGGTTAAAAACAAACTTTATCTCAACCAGGGAAATTTAAAATTCAAGGATATAACAGCTACTGCCGGAGTTGCCGGGAATAGCAACTGGAATACCGGGGTCGTCATGGGCGACATTAATGGAGACGGACTCCTTGATATTTATGTCTGCGCTGTCGTGGGCATTAATGGTTTTGACGGTTATAATGAACTATACATAAACAATGGGGATCTGACCTTTACGGAGAGTGCAGGGAAATACGGGCTCGATTTTGACACTTACAGTTCAGGAGCAGCCTTCCTGGATTACGACCAGGACGGTGATTTGGACATTTATCTGCTGAACCATGCGGTTCATACACAGGAATCATTTGGTAACGCAGACCTTCGTTATACTCGCAATTACCAGACTGGGGATAAACTGTTGCGGAATGATGGTGGTAATTTTACGGATGTCAGTGAAGAAGCCGGAATTTTTGGCGGGATCAATGGCTATGGCCTGGGAGTTGCTGTGGCCGATTTTAACCAGGACGGCTACCCCGATATATACGTCGGGAATGATTTCCACGAAGATGATTATTACTACATCAATAATGGTGACGGCACTTTTACCGAAAACTTACGGGATCATTTCGGTTATACTACACGCTTTTCAATGGGGAATGACGTAGCCGATATCAACCACGATGGCTGGCCCGACCTGCTTTCTTTGGATATGCTCCCGGAAGATGAAAAAGTATTAAAATCATCAGAAGGAGATGATAATATGCAGACCCAGAAACTCAGAACCGAACGTTATGGATACCATTTCCAGTTTACGAGGAACATGCTCCATATAAACGATCCGAATGGGAAATTCAGGGAAACTGCGCTGCTGAGCGGGGTGGCCGCAACGGATTGGAGCTGGAGCAGCCTGTTTGGCGATTTTGACCAGGATGGGGAACAGGATATTTTTATCGCTAACGGGATTCCCAAGCGCCCGAATGACCTTGATTTCATCAATTTTGCATCAAGCGACCAGATGCGAAACAAAATGAACAATACCAAACTGGTAGACCAGCAGGCATTGGATATGATGCCTTCCGGCAGGATTCACAACTATATTTTCAAGGGTACTGATGACCTGGAGTACAAGGATATGTCATCGGATTGGATTGTCAATGATACCCTGATCTCCGGTGCCACGGCCGTAGGAGACCTGGATAATGATGGCGATTTGGACCTTGTCGTCAACAATATTGACAGCCCGGTAAGCCTCTATATCAACCAGACCAACGAGAGGGCGAATTACTTAAAACTTAAATTCCGCTTAGCCGGATCAAACCGTTTTGGGATCGGCACAAAGGTCTTTGCCTATTCCGGGGGAAAGCTACAATATAAAGAGCTCTATACGGCAAGAGGTTTCCAATCTTCCAGTGAGCCTATACTCCACTTTGGATTCGGTGATTCAGACATGCTTGATTCCCTCCGGGTCATCTGGCCGGATAAGTCTACGCAGCTACTACAAAAAGTGGCTCTTAACCAAACACTGGAGTTGAGTCCGTCAAACACCACAACTTTTGATTACAGCAGCCTTAAGCCTGTGCGGGACACCCTTTTTCAAAAAATTGATGACAACCTGGGAATAGAGTTTGCTCACCAGGAAGATAAATACCTTGATTTTAATCGGCAGAAACTTATTCCCTATATGATCTCTGACCGCGGACCGGCTATAGCCATTGGAGATCTCGACGGTGATAGCAAGGAGGATATTTTATTCGGGGGATCTAAGTATTTCCCGGTACAGTTTTTCAGAAATAGTGATAGCATCTACAATCCTTATCCATTACCGAAGGTAGAAGCTGACTCTATCGCAGAGGATGTTTCTGCCCTCATTGCTGATTTCGATAAAGATGGAAAGAATGACCTGCTTATAGGAACCGGAGGGGGTGACTTTTACAATCGCATGGAGCCTTTACTCGACCATTATTATCAGCAGCAAGACAGTTCGTTTATACCTAATGCATTCCCCGAGATATATGGCAATACTTCGGTCTTTGCTACCTACGATTTTGACGGAGATGGCGATCTTGATATCTTCCGTGGCAGCAATGCAGTCACAGCCGATTTTGGCCGTATTCCCCATTCGCATTTGCTCAGGAATGACAATGGGGTTTTCAGTATTGTAAAGAATGAAGCCCTTAGATTGGCAGGAATGGTCAATGACGCGGTATGGGATGATTATGACGGAGATGGCACCAAAGACCTGGTCCTTGTAGGGGAATGGATGACCCCTAGGTTCTTCAGGAATAAAAAGGGTGTCCTCGAGGAAGAGTTTCCTTTAAAAGATGCGCCGACAGGATTGTGGCAGAGTATACAGCCTTTTGACATAGATTCGGACGGCGATACAGATTACCTTTTGGGCAATTGGGGCCTTAACAGCAAGTTTACCGCTAATATCGAACACCCGATGCGCATGTATTACGGTGACCTGGATGACAACGGAAGTACAGAAACTATTCTGGCTACCTATAAGAACAGTGCGTACTATCCCTTGGATGGCCTACCCGAACTTTCCGGGCAATTGGTCAGCCTCCGCAAGAAATTCAATTCGTATCGCTCTTTTGCCGGTAAAACCATAGAAGAAGTGTTAGAAGGTTCAATGCTGGAAAAGGCAGAGATACTGGAGGTGGAAGAACTAAGAACGGGCTACCTGGAGAACAACGGGGGGCGATTCCGTTTTGTGCCCCTGCAGAATGAGCTGCAACTGGCACCTGTCCTGGCCATGCTTAAAGCAGACTTTGACGGCGACGGGCAGGAGGAGGTCCTGGCCGGGGGTAATTATTTTGGCCTAAAGCCTTTCCACGGCAGACTGGGCTCTTTTCCCGGGGCTATGATAAAAAGTAAAAATGATGTAATTTTGGGGAGCAACCTGGGACTTGACCTTGAGCAGAAATCGGTCAGGCATCTTAACCTCATAACTTTACAAGGACAGACTTACCTGCTGGTGACTCTTAATAATGAAAGGGCCCAGGTCTATAAATTACCAAACACGAGCAAAGGAAAATGAAAAAAATTATTTACTTCCTGGCATTAGGACTGTGCATTGCATGCAGCGAGAAAAAACCGATCGAGATCTCACCGGATGACCTCCACGGATCAATTGATCAAGTCACCGATATCATGATACACGATATCTTCTCCCCTCCCGTGGCGAGCAGGATATTTGCGTATCCCAATATTGCTGCTTACGAAATCATCGCTCTCGGGAACCCCGGGTACAAATCGCTCGCCGGCCAATTAGAAGGTTTAACACCTATCCCCGCCCCTGATGGCGAGAACACTGTGAATCCTGAACTCGCAGCATTGATCGCGAATATGGAGCTCAGTAAAAAACTGATATTTTCCGAAGATCGCATGGAGAAATTCCAGGATAGCCTTTACGGCAAATGGAGGGCTCTCAATGAAACAGAATTCGAGGCGAGTAAATCTTATGGCTTAACGGTTGCTGATCACATTGCTTCATGGATGGATAAGGATAACTACAAACAAACCCGGACCATGCCAAAATTCACGGTAGATACCGAGGAACCTGGCCGATGGCAACCTACTCCACCCTCCTACATGGACGGTATAGAACCGCATTGGAATAAGATCAGGCCTTTCGTGCTAGATTCGGCCCAACAGTTCACACCGCCTCCACCACCGGATTATTCCATGGAAGAAGACAGCCAGTTTTTTAAGGAATTAAAAGAGGTCTACGACATTAGTGAGAAAATTACCGAAAACGGGGACGAAACAGAAGAAGTGCAGTTCGCTAAATTCTGGGACTGTAACCC